>CAYUYN010000027.1:0-14390 GCA_964449185.1 uncultured Anaerolineales bacterium
CGCTGCCGGCGTGGTCGTCGCCCCGGCCCGGCGCTTGGCGCCGGGAGGCAAGGTATGGGCGGGCGAGGCGATGAAGGTGAAATGCGTGTAATGATACTGGATCCTGCCGTCGAGCAGGCCGATGGTGTCGTCGCCGTCGAGGATTTCACCGCTGGGCGCGGTGGCGGTCCAGCGGAAGTGGCGCGAGTTGCCGTGCCCGGCGGTTTCACGGACGGTGTAGACAGCGCCGCTGAGTTTTTCACCCAGCAGCTCATCATACCAATTAGCCAGGGACTCGCGGCCAATAAGGGTGCGCGCGGCGGTGACGTGCCCGGCATCGTCTTGGTAGAGCGACAGCACTCGCTCGGGGCTGCCTGAGTTGAGCGCCTCGAAATAGCGGGCCACCGGGTCCGGGCCAGGCCCCTCCACCTCGCCGGTCGTCCAGTCAAACTTAGCCGCGGCCTCCCACAGCTCGGTGTTGCCGGTCGCTGTCGCGTAATCCCAGCTATACAGGTTGGCCCCGGCCAAGCCGAGCGCCTGTGCCTGCGTGAGGAACTTGGCCACATCGTCGGGCGTGGCCCGCCAGTTGCCGGAGCCGTAGCCCGCGCCGGTGGGGAACACCGGCCGCACAAAGCCGACGAGGTCGGCGTTGGCAAACTCGCTGACCGACCGCGCCAACTGCTGGGCCGGGTTGTGGGCCTGCTCCCAGTAGACCTGGGGCATGTTCAGGTCGCAATATTCCAGGAACGCCCGCCACGGCAGCTGGCGGTGCAAGGTGGGGTAGCGGAACGATGACAGCGCCACCAGGGTGTTGCTGGGCAGGCCCGAACGGAGGGTGGACATGAAGGCGCGCGCGGCGGCCGAGCGGCCCGGCTGGCGATACTCGGCCTCGGCGTCAATGACGTAGCCGTCGAGCCCAAGCTGCACCGAGCGCTGTACGGCAATGCGGGCCTCGTCCACCGGCTTGTCACCATACACGTAGTGCCAGCCCCACACCTGCAGGCCGCGCTGGCGCAGGGCGTCGGCCACCGGCGCCGCCAGGTCGCGGCCGTGGCGGTCAAAGCCATAGGCAAAGGTGCGCTCGGCTACCTTGACCAGGACGTGGGTAAGCCCGGCGGCCACGGCCTTGTCGGCGATGGCCTCCGGCGACCCGCCCTCGCAGCGCCCCACTTGCCAGATGAACCAGCCCTTGCCGTAAAGTGACATGCAGACAGCTCCGAGTGATGGATTTCCCCATCGGAGGATTGCAATATCGGTGCCAACGCTGCTTGGTACCTGGCTTCCCTTTGGGGGGCGGAAGTGGCGACCGAACTATTTTGTCGTAGTTCAACCCCAAACCCTGTACGCGGATTACCCCGCTTCGCGTAAAATCGGATGAACACGGATAGGAGAAAAAATGACGGTTGCCGCTTTCTCTTATCCGTTGCCATCCGTTTCATCCGTTGACAAAGGGGTTTGAACTCCGACAATAAAGGTCAACCACCACATAGTTTATTGCCATTGAAAACGGCTACCCCTTGTCGTTCTGTCAACAGGCCGTTATACTTTTCGGGCCGTGAGACTACAAACGCTGCTGGATACACTGCCGCCGAACCTGCCGCCGAGCGATCGGGCGCTGATTACGCGTGCCTATGAGGTGGCCGAACAGGCCCACGCGGGGCAAAAGCGCGCTTCGGGCGAGCCCTACGTGGCGCACTGCCTGGCCGTTGCCATCATCCTGGCCGAGCTGCACATGCCCGCCGCCGTCATCGCCGCCGGTCTGCTGCACGACACGGTGGAAGATACGGCCCTCAGCCTGGCCGATGTCCGCAACGACTTTGGGGAGGAGGTGGCGCGCCTGGTGGACGGCGTGACCAAGCTGGCGCAGCTCCCGCGTGTGTCGCGCGAGGGCAACACCCCCATCGACCGGCACACCGAGAGCCTGCGCAAGACCTTCATGGCCATGAGCGATGACGTGCGCGTGGTGCTCATCAAGCTGGCCGACCGCCTGCACAACATGCGCACGCTCATGCACGTGCGGCCCGACAAGCAGGAGCGCATTGCGCGCGAGACATTGGAAATCTTCGCCCCGCTCGCCAACCGCCTGGGCATCTGGTCGCTCAAGTCTGAGCTGGAAGACCTCAGCTTCCGCTACACCAGCCCCGAGCGCTACCGCGAGATTGCCGGGCAGATCGTGGAGCACCAGGCCGACCGCGAGCGCAGCATGGAGCAAATTGTGGAGCACGTGCGCCGGGCCCTGGCCGGGCACACCATCGAGGCCGAAGTGTCCGGCCGCCCCAAGCACATCTACTCCATCGCCAAAAAGATGGAGCGCAAGGAAGTGGGCTTCGACGATATCTACGATGTGCGCGCGGTGCGCATCGTGGTGCGCGACCAGCAGGCCTGTTATTATGCCCTAGGCATCATCCACAACCTGTGGCGGCCCATGCCCGGCCAGTTCGACGACTACATCGCCACCCCCAAAGACAACTTTTACCAATCCCTCCACACGGCCGTCAAGTACGAAGACGGCAAAACCCTGGAAGTGCAGATCCGCACCCCCGAGATGCACGAGAACGCCGAATACGGCATCGCCGCGCACTGGCGCTACAAGGAAGGCTTCCGGCGTGACGAAGCCTACGAAAAGCGCATCAACTGGCTGCGCTCGCTGATGGATTGGCGCCAGGATACGGCCGATGCCGGCGAGTACGTGGATGCGCTCAAGCACGATGTCTTTGAAGACCGGGTGTACGTTTTCACCCCGCGCGGCGACATCATCGACCTGCCGGCCGGCGCCACCCCCATCGACTTGGCCTACCATGTGCACACCTCGGTGGGCGATCGCTGCCGCGGCGCCAAGATCAACGGCAAGCTGGTGAGCCTGGACTACCATCTGCGCACCGGCGACCAGGTGGAGATCCTGACCGGCAAGCGCGGCGGCCCCTCGCGCGACTGGCTCAACCCCGACCTGGGTCTGGTGCGCTCGCACCGCGCCCAGCAGAAGATCCGGCAGTGGTTCCGGCGGCAGGACCGCGAACAGCTCCTGGCGCAGGGCCGCGACATGTTGGAAAGAGAGCTCAAGCGCCTGGGCTCGGAGGGCTACAACTACGAGGTGCTCGGCCGCAAGTTCGGGTATGCCAAGCCCGAAGAGCTGTTCTTTGCCCTCGGCGCCGGCGACATTCACGGCCGCCAAATTGCGGCGCGGGTGCTGGAGGACGAACAGGCGGAGCAGTACAAGAAGCTGCCGCCCACTGAGGCGCCGCGCGGCGTGGTGCGTTCGGACGACATCTCCATCCTGGGCACGGGCGGGCTGCTGACCAACCTGGCGCGCTGCTGCAAGCCGGTGCCGGGTGATCACATCATCGGCTACATCACGCGCGGGCGCGGGGCCACCATCCACCGGCAGGACTGTCCCAACGTGCTCTACCACAAGGAGCCCGAGCGCATCATCAAGGTGGCCTGGGGCCAGGCGCAGCGCACGTACCCGGTCTCGGTGCGCATCACCGCCTACGACCGCGACGGCCTGATGAAAGACGTGTCGACCCTGGTGGCCGAGGAGCACATCAACATGGCCTCGTTGAGCGTGGCGACCAAGAACAGCATTGCCACGTTCGAGATCAACATGGATATTTCTGACGTGGAGGTGCTCTCGAAGGTGCTGGCCCGCATCGAGCAGCTTCCCAACGTCATCGAAGCCCGGCGTTGGAAGGCCGGTTAGGGCGCACTATGACCGACCTGCAGCAGATGTTGAGCGTGTCCGCCGCCCGGGCGCAAATTCTTGAGCACTTCCGCCCCCTGGGGACCGAGACCGTTGCCATTGAAGACGCCGCCCGGCGTGTTCTGGCCGTGGACATCGTCGCCGGCCACGACCTGCCGCCCTTTGCCAACTCCAGCATGGACGGTTACGCCGTGCGCCTCAGCGAGGTGGCCGCCGCCACGTCCGAGCGGCCCGTCGGCGTGCCCGTCAGCAACGACATCCCGGCCGGGAGCGGGCTGCCGGCCCCCTTGGAGCCGGGTACCGCCGCCCGCATTATGACCGGCGCGCCCGTGCCCCCGGGCGCGGAGGCCGTGGTGCCGGTGGAAGACACCGACGACACGCGTGAGCGGCATGGCGCGCCGCTGCCCGCGCGGATCGGCATTCTCACGGCGCCCTCGGCTGGCGCCAACATCCGGCCGGCCGGGCAGGATGTGCGCGCGGGCACGACGGTGCTGCGCGCCGGCACCCTGTTGGGCCCGGCCAGCGTGGGCGTACTGGCCGCCCTGGGCCACAGCCAGGTGACCGTGCATTGCAGGCCACGGGTGGCCATCTTCTCCACCGGGGACGAGCTGCGGCGGGTGGACGAGCCGTTGGAGCCGGGGCAGATTCGCGACGTCAACAGTTTTACCCTGGCGGCGGCCGTGGCCCAGCATGGGGCCGTGCCCGTGCGCCTGCCGGTTGCCCGCGACCGCCTGGAGCAGGTGCGCGCGCGCCTGGCGGAGGCGTGTGACGCCGGCGCCGACTTGATTTTGTCGTCGGCCGGGGTTTCGGTGGGCGCTTACGATGTCGTCAAGGCCGCCGTCGAAGCCGAGGGCGCTTTGAGCTTTTGGCGTGTGCGCATGCGCCCCGGCAAGCCCCTGGCTTTTGGCCATGTGCGCGGCGTGCCGTTCTTTGGGCTGCCGGGCAACCCGGTCTCGGCCCTGATGTCGTTCGAAGTCTTTGTCCGGCCGGCGCTGCTCAAGCTGGGGGGCCGGCCCACTTGGGACAAGCTGGAAGTGCGCGCCACCCTGCTGGAGCCGATGCGCTCGGATGGCCGCGAGAGTTACCTGCGCGTGGTGGTGGAGCGGCGGGGCGAGGGCTACGTGGCCCGGCCGGCCGGCGACCAGGGCTCGGCCGTCATGACCTCCCTGGTGCGCGCCAACGGGCTGCTGATCCTGGCCGAGGGCGTCACCGAGGCACGCGCCGGGGAAAGCTTCCCGGTGTGGCTGCTGGAAGGCGCCGAGGCCGGCATCCCCTGGGCCGCCGAAGACCGATGAGCAAGGCTAGCGCCCGCCCAACACAGCCCGCGCCGCCCGTCCGCCGCCCGTCCACCGCGCCGCCCCGCGATTGGCCGCGGTGGGGCAGCCTGGCCCTGGCCGTGCTGGGCGCCCTCGATTCGATCTATCTGACCTACATCAAGCTGGCCAATGCCCAGGCCTTTTGCGGTCCCTCCCGCGCCTGCGATACGGTCAATACCTCAACCTTTGCGGACATCCGGGGCATCCCCATCGCCGTGCTCGGGCTGGGGGCCTACCTGGCCCTGATCGCCTTGCTGCTGCTCGAAAAACGGGCGCCTTTCCTGGCTGCCTGGGGGCCGGTGGCGATTTTTGGCTTGGCATTGACAGGAACCCTTTACTCGGCTTATCTTACTTACGTCGAGCTTTACATCCTGCGCGCGGTTTGTCCCTACTGTGTTGCTTCCGCACTATTCATTACGGGCCTCCTGGTGCTGTCCGTCATCCGCCTGGCGCGTGGCCCGGCGGACACACTGGACGACTGACAGCCGGCCCGACACCTTACTAGCCAACCAATCGTTTCTGCAAGCCAGAAAGGGAGAGTGTATGCCTCGGATTCGCTGTCATTATGAAGACTGCGTCTTCTTAGAAGACGGGTACTGCGGGGCTGCGGCCATCGAGCTGGAACCCGAGGGGGGGTGCCTGACCTACGCACGCGTCGACGAAACCGAGGAAAAGCAGGTCGACGAATGGGAAGAAGAGGATGTGGATGAGGAAACCGAGGAAGAGGAAGAAGACCCCTACGACGAGGAAGACGACGAGTGGGAGGAAGATGACGACGACTATTAGCGTGTCGTCCGCCTGAGCAGTCTTGATAACAACATATGGGCAGCGCTGGGGGCGAGCTATGCTCGCCCCCCCAGCGCTGCCCATATTCAATGACCGCAAACTACTTGCGTTTGTTGGCCAGGGTTCGGCTGAAAATGTCTTCCTGATCCTGCCGGCCCTTGTCGCCCTTTTGCTTGTGGCGGTCCTTTTTGCTCTGCTGGGCGTCTGCCTGCGCCTTGCCCAGCGCGATCTGCATGGCGGTGAGGGGCGCCTCTCCCGGCTCTTCCGGCTCCTCCACGAAGACATCCAGGGCCTTCATGCTCAGCTTGATCTGGCGCTTGCGCGGATCGACGGCCAGCACCTTCACCTCGATCTCTTGCCCCATCTTGACGATCTCGGTGACTTCTTCGACCCGGTAGGTGGCCAGCTCGCTGATGTGCACCAGGCCGGGCCGCTCCGCGCCGATTTCCACAAAGGCGCCGAACCGCTCGATCTTAACCACTTTGCCGGTGTAGACCTGGCCGGGCTTGATCTCGTCCCAGTCCAGCGCCGACGGCTCCACCATGCTCAAGTCGATGCGCCCGGCGCGCGGGTCGGCCTTGCGCACCCAGACCGTGACCGTGTCGCCGGCCTTGACAATGTCTTCGACCTTGTTAACCGGCCGATTGCTAAGCGACGAAATGTGCACGAGCCCGTCCCGGCCCACGCCCACGTCCACGAACGCGCCAAACAGCTCGATCTTTTTGACCGTGCCGGTCAGCTTCATCTTACGCTTCAAATCTTCAAGGCGCAGCGGCGCCGGATCCTGTGGTGCTTCCAGGGATGTCACGAGCGAAAGCCTCCAGAAAAAGGCCCCAGAAAATGCGAAAGTCCGTTGGGTAGGGCAGGCGGATTATACCTTTGGGCGCCATTACTGTCAAAACAAGCCCGAAACCTGTTCATGGCATTAGGCGTGGTCTCCAAAACAAGATATAATAAACGTCGTCTGGGAAATTAATCACACAGTCACCCGGCGGAGGTAGGTTGCGGTCACTTATCACGGGCGCAGGCGGTTTCGCCGGCAGTCACCTGGCAGATTACTTGCTGTCCGACCCGGCCAGCGGCGAGGAAGTCTGGGGCTGCGACCTGAACGGGCGGCGCCGGCCATACCATTCCCCCGCGCTCCAGTTGTCCGCCGCCGACCTGCGCGACCCGGAGGCGACCCGCCGCCTGATCGAGCAAGTGCGGCCGGACTGCATTTTTCACCTGGCCGGGCAGGCCTTTGTGGGCGATAGTTGGTCTCATCCCTGGGAAACCATCGAGACCAACATGCGCAGCCAGGTCAACCTGCTGGAAGCCGTGGTGGCGGTGGGGCTGCGGCCGCGCATCCTGGTGGTTGGCTCGGCCGATGTCTATGGCCGGGTGGCGCCCGAAAACCTGCCCATCGCCGAAGACTGCCCGCTGCTGCCCGACAGCCCTTATGGCGTGAGCAAGATCGGGCAAGACATGCTGGGGCTGCAGTACGTTCTGAGCCACGAGCTGGACGTGGTGCGTGTACGCCCTTTCAACCACATCGGCCCCCGGCAAAACCAGCGCTTTGTGGCTCCGGCCTTTGCCTCGCAGATTGCCGCCATCGAGGCCCGACGCCGGCCGCCGGTGCTGAACGTGGGCAACCTTTCGGCGCGGCGTGATTTTACGGACGTGCGCGACATGGCGCGGGCATATGTGCTCGCGCTGGCGCAGGGCGAGGCCGGCGCGGTTTATAATATTGGCTCCGGCCGCTCGCGGCCCATCCAGGAATTGCTGGACGTCCTGCTGGGTCTGGCCACGGTGCCTATCACCATTGAGTTTGACGCGACCCGGCTGCGGCTGGTGGACCTGCCCGACCTTGTGTGCGATGCCGGCCGGTTCCGTGCCCGCACCGGATGGGCGCCGCACATTCCCTTTGAGCAGAGCCTGAGCGATTTGTTAGACTACGAACGTGTTTTGCTGGCCGCCGTGCCCGCGCCTACGCTTTAGTCGGCGCTCAGCCGCACAGCGTCCGTTTTGGGCTCGACCTCGCCTGGCGCTGTCTGGTATGGGCGCGCCAGCAGTCCAGCGGCGGGCGTTGTGGAGATGGAGACA
Source organism: uncultured Anaerolineales bacterium (assembly GCA_964449185.1). GTDB lineage: Bacteria > Chloroflexota > Anaerolineae > Anaerolineales > UBA6663 > CAYUYN01. Next base: position 7,861 of record CAYUYN010000027.1, read on the forward strand.
CCGTGCCAACTGCTTTGGTGACCGGCATCACCGGCCAGGATGGATCGTACCTGGCTGAATTCCTGCTCGAGAAAGGCTACCGTGTCATCGGCATGGTGCGCCGCACGAGCACGATTAACTTTGACCGCATCCGCCACATCCAAAACGACGTCGAGCTGGTGCAGGGCGACCTGCTCGACCAGATGTCGTTGGTGGATATCCTCGCTGAGCACCAGCCGTCCGAGGTCTACAACCTGGCGGCGCAGTCGTTCGTGCCCACGTCCTTCAAGCAGCCGGTGCTGACGGGCGAATTCACGGCCCTGGGCGTGACGCGCGTGCTCGAGGCCATCCGCATCGTCAACCCGGGCATTCGGTTCTACCAGGCTTCGAGCAGCGAGATGTTCGGCAAGGTGCAGCAAGTGCCCCAAACCGAACAGACGCCTTTCTACCCGCGCAGCCCGTATGGCGTGGCCAAGCTCTACGGCCACTGGCTGACCATCAACTACCGCGAGAGCTACAACATCTATGGCTGCTCCGGCATCCTGTTTAACCACGAATCGCCCCGGCGTGGCCTGGAGTTCGTCACCCACAAGGTGACGCACGCCGTGGCGCTCATCAAGCTGGGCAAGGCCAAGGAGCTGCGGCTGGGGAATCTCGAGTCCCGCCGCGACTGGGGCTATGCCGGCGACTATGTCAAGGCCATGTGGCTCATGCTCCAGCAGCCGCAGCCCGATGACTATGTGGTGGCCACCGGCGAGACGCACTCGGTGCGCGAGTTTTGCGAGGTGGCTTTCAATATGGTCGGCCTGAACTATCAGGACTACGTGGTGCAGGACAAGCGCTTCTACCGACCCGCCGAGGTGGACCTGCTGGTGGGCGACGCCGCCAAGGCTGGCGCGCTGTTGGGCTGGGAGCCGGAAGTGTCGTTCAAGCAGCTTGTCGAGCTGATGGTGGAGGCGGATATCGCCGCCATTCGCAACGGGCGCGAGGTGTAGCGGCGTTCCACGGAACGCCCCGCGCGCCGACCAGCGCGGCACCGGAGGGCGAGCGATGATGGAAGAAGCCGTTATCAAATTTGGCACCGATGGTTGGCGCGGCCAGATTGGCGAAGACTACACCTTTGCCAATGTGCGGCGCTGCACCCAGGGCTTTGCCGACTATTTGCTGGCCAAGGGCTGGCAGGGCGAGTCCGTGGTGGTGGGGCACGACAAGCGCTTTGCCTCCGAACATTTCGCCGCGGCCGTGGCCGAGGTGCTGGCCGCCAACGGTCTGCGCGTCTGGCTCACGGACGGCCCCACGCCCACCCCGGTGATTGCCTTTGCGGTCGTCAACAAGGGCGCCAAGGGCGCCATCAACATCACGGCCTCGCACAACCCGCCGGCCGACAACGGCTTCAAGGTGCGCGACCCTAACGGCGGCGCCATCGACCCGGACGGCCTCAAGGAAATCGAGGCCCGTATCCCCGGCTCGGAGGGTGTGCGCCGCATGCCCATCGCCGACGCCGAGGCCCAGGGCCTGGCGCAGCGCTTTGACGCAGCGCCGCCCTACATCGAAAACCTCAAGAAGCTGGTCGACCTGGAGCCCATCAAGGCGGCCGGGCTGATCGTGCTGGTGGATGCCATGTGGGGCAACGGCGGCGGCTGGTTCCCGCGGCTGCTGGCGGGCGGGCGCACCGTGGTGCACGAGATCCATGCCGGGCGCAACCCGATGTTCCCGGAGATGAAGCGGCCCGAGCCGATTCCCCCGAACGTGGATGTGGGCCTGCACAAGACCGTCGAAATCGACGCCGATGTGCTCCTGATTACCGACGGCGACGCTGACCGCATGGGCATCGGCGACGAGAATGGCCGCTTTCTCAACCAGCTCCAGGTGATGGCGCTGCTGGCGCTGTACCTGCTGGAGGTGCGCGGGCAGCGCGGGCCGATCGTCAAGACGCTCAGCACCACCTCGATGCTGGACAAGCTGGGCGCGCTCTACGGCGTGCCGGTGTATGAGACCGGTGTGGGCTTCAAGTATGTGGCCCCCAAGATGATGGAGACCGATGCCATCCTCGGCGGCGAAGAGAGCGGCGGCTATGCCTTCAAGGGCAACGTCCCCGAGCGCGACGGCATCTTGGGCAACCTGCTGTTTCTGGATTTCCTGGTCAAGACGGGGAAGAAGCCCTCGCAGTTGCTGGAGGACTTGTTCGCCAGGGTCGGGCGGCACTATTACGACCGGGTGGACACGCTCTTCCCGACCGAGCAGCGGGCGGAAGTGCGCCGGCGCGTGGAAGCCGCGCAGCCGGGCATGGCGCTGGGCGGGCTCAAGGTGGCGCGCATCGACACGACCGACGGCTTCAAGTTTATCTTTGAAGGCGGGGGCTGGATGCTAATTCGTTTCTCAGGCACCGAGCCCATCATTCGCGTTTATTGTGAGGTGCTGCAGCCGGAGCACGTGCAGCCGGTGTTGGAGGCGGGCCTGCGGCTGGCCGGGCTGCGGTAGCGGCCAGTGGTGATGCTGGTCGATACGCACTGCCACCTCGACCGGGAGCATTTCGACGCCGACCGTGAGGCGGTGGTGGAGCGCGCCCGGGCGGCCGGGGTGCAGCGCATCTTGGTGCCAGGTATCGACTTGGCCGCCAGCCGGCGGGCGGTGGCCCTAGCCGAGCAGTACCCGGAGGTGCATGCGGCGGTGGGCATCCACCCCAATTCCACCGCCGGCTTCTCGGCCGAAACACTCGCCGAGCTGCGCGACCTGGCGCAGCACCCCAAGGTGGACGCGGTGGGTGAGATTGGGATAGACTCGTATTGGCAGACGATCCCTTTGGAAATTCAAGAACGAGCTTTCCGCGCCCAGCTTGAGCTGGCCGCGGCGCTTGAGCGCCCCGTGATTATTCATGAGCGCGAGGCGCACGGTGAGGTGATGGCGGTGCTGCGCGAGCAGGCCCCGCCGGCCGGGGTGGTGCTCCATGCGTTTTCGGGCGATTGGGCCATGGCGGAAGAGGCCCTGGCGGCGGGTTATTACCTGGGGGTGGATGGACCGCTGACTTACAAAAAGAACGAGGCCCTGCGCGCCATCTTTGCGCGGGCGCCAGAGCAGCGCATCTTGATCGAGACCGATGCGCCTTACCTGACGCCCCAGGCACAGCGCGGCAAGCGCAACGAGTCGGCCTACGTGCGGTACGTGGCTGACAGGCTGGCGGCAGTGCGCGGGGTGCCGCTGGAGGCTTTGGCCTCGGCGCTGACCGCCAATGCGGCCCGGCTGTTCCGGTGGGAGTGATAGAGTGATCACGACGCTTTCGACGACTGACATTTTCGTGCCCATCCAGCCTGAGCTGCAGGCGGTGGAGGACAAGCTGCGCGAGGCTGCGCTGGAAAACCAGCACCCCGCGCTCACCAGCGCCCTCGAGCATCTATTGGCGTCGGGCGGCAAGCGCGTGCGGCCGGCCGTGGCGCTGCTGAGCGCGCGCCTGTTCGACGCCGAGCCGGGCCGGGCCGTATCGCTGGCGGCGGCCATCGAGATGCTGCACACGGCCACCCTGGTACACGACGACTTGATCGACGGCTCGCTGCTGCGGCGCGGCTTGCCGACCCTCAACACCCAGTGGACCCCCGGCGCGACCGTGCTGACCGGCGACTTTCTGTTCGCGCGCGCCGCCGAGCTGGCCTCCGAGACCGACTCGGTGCGGGTGATGGGCGTGTTTTCCCGCACCCTCATGGTCATCGTCAACGGCGAGATCAACCAGATGTTTGTCGGGCGCGGCGAGGCCCGGCGCGAAGGCTACCTGCAGCGCATCTACGCCAAGACCGCCTCGCTGTTCGCGGTCGCCGCCGAGGCCGCCGCCATCCTGGGCGAAGCTGACGAGCGCACCATCAGCGCCATGCGCTTCTTCGGGCGCGAGGTGGGCATGGCCTTCCAGATCGTGGACGATATCCTCGACTTCACCGGCGACCAAGCCCGCCTGGGCAAGCCGGTGGGCAGCGACCTGCGCCAGGGACTGTTCACCCTGCCGGTGCTGTACTACATGGAACAGCACCCCGACGACCGCGACGTGGCCGCGCTGATGAATGGCCGCTCGGGCGAGGCCGAACGTGTAGAGCGCGTGGTGCGCGCCGTGCGCAGCTCGGGCGCCGTACACCTGGCTCAGGCGGAGGCCAAGGCCTATGTGGCCCGCGCCCAGGGCAGCCTGGCCAGCATGCCCGATAACGTCTATCGCCGCGCACTGGCAGACCTGGCCGACTACTTCGCCAGCCGGAACGTGTAGCGCGCCGCGCGAGCGCGAGCTGAAAGTGACGCCGCAAACGCCGTGCTGCTCCCCGACGTTTCCATCATCATCCTGTCCTGGAACGTGCGCGACTTGCTGCGCGCCTGTTTGGGCAGCCTGCCCCTGAATGACCCCGCTGTTGAAATAATCGTGGTGGAGGCCGGCTCGGCCGATGGCTCGGCGGAGCTTGTGCAGGCCGAGTTCCCCGGCGTGCAGCTCATCGCCCGCCGCGAGAACCTGGGCTACTCGCGCGGCAACAACCTCGGTCTGGCGCAGGCGCGTGGCCGCTACCTCTTCGTCCTCAACCCCGATACCGTGGTGTTGCCAGGCAGCTTGGACGCCATGCGCGCCTACATGGACGCGCACACCGCTGTGGGCGTCCTGGGACCGCAACTGCTGTGGCCCGACCAAACCGTGCAGCCCACGCGCCGGCGCTTCCCCACCGTCGCCACCGCCTTTTTCGAAAGCACCTGGCTCCAACCGCTCGCGCCGCGCGGCCTGCTTGACCGTTACCACGGCGCCGACTTGCCGGCCACCGAGGCGCACGCGGTGGACTGGTTGGTGGGCGCGGCCCTATTCGTGCGCCGCGAGGCTTACGCGCAGGTGGGCGGGCTGGATGAAGGCTTCTTCATGTACTCGGAAGAGCTGGACTGGCTGCGGCGCATGCACGCGGCCGACTGGCGCTGCGTCTATTTCCCCCAGGCCCAGGTGGTGCACCACGAGGCGCGTTCCAGCGCCCAGGCGCCCGCCGCCACGCACATCCGCTTTAACACCAGCAAGGTGCGCTACTTTCGCAAGTACCACGGGCCGGTGGTGGGCGAGGCCCTGCGCTGGTTTCTGCTGGGCAACTTTGCCGTGCAGATGGGGCTGGAGGCCGCCAAGGGCCTGCTGGGGCACAAACGGGCTTTACGGCAGGCGCGCGTGGCGGTCTATCGGGCGGTGCTGCGCTCGGGGCTTAAGGACTGATGCGCGTCGGCCTGGTGACGGGCGAGTATCCGCCCATGCAGGGCGGGGTGGGGGACTACACCCAGGCGCTGGCCTGCGCCCTGGCGGCGTTGGACCAGGACGTACACGTGCTGACCAGCATCAGGGCGCAGAGTACGGCCGGGAAGCCGGGCGTTTCCCCGACGGTTCAGGCCGTGATCCCTGGTTGGTCTTGGCTGAGTCTGCTGCGGCTGCGGAACCTCGCGCGCGCCTTGCGGCTCGACGTGCTCAACGTGCAGTACCAGGCCGCGGCCTATGGGCTCTCGGCGCCGATCCATTTTCTGCCCCAGGTGGCGGGCGTGCCCACCGTGGTGACGTTCCACGACCTGCGTATCCCCTATCTGTTCCCCAAGGCCGGCAAACTGCGCCCGGCGGCGGTGATGCACCTGGCTCGCCACGCCGCGGGCGCCATCGTGACCAATCCCGACGACGCGGCCGAGCTGAACAGCCGCGGCGGTGTGCGGCGTCTGGCGCAGATCCCTATTGGCAGCAACATCACCCCGGCGCCGCCCACGGGCTACGCGCGGGCGGCCTGGCGGCAGCGGCTAGGCCTCGGCGACCAAGATTTTTTGATTGGGTACTTTGGGTTCCTCAATGCCTCCAAGGGCGGCGACATCCTCATCAGCGCGCTGGCGGCGCTGGCGCACGACCGCAAGGCGCGCGTGCGGCTGGTGCTGATTGGCGGACCAGGCGGCGCCAGCGACGCCACCAACGCGGCCTTTGTGGCCCAGCTTGAGCGGCAGATTAAGCGTTACGACCTCGAGCGCCACATCTTGCGTACGGGCTATGTCAGCGCGCCGGAGGTCTCGGGCCATCTGCTGGCCTGCGATGCGGTGGTGCTGCCCTATCGTGACGGGGCCTCGTGGCGGCGCGGCAGCCTGATGGCGGCCCTGGCCCACGGCTGCGCGGTGATATCCACCGAGCCGGCTCAGCGCCCGCCCGAGCTGCGCGACGGCCATAACATTCGGCTGGTGCCGCCCGAGTCCGCGCCGGCCCTGGTGTTGGCCCTGACCGAGCTGTTGGACGCCCCCGAGCTGCGCGCCCGCATGGGGCAGGGCGCCCGCGAGCTGGCCCGCCTCTTTGCGTGGGACACCATCGCCCAGCGCACGCTTGACTTCTACCGGCAAATTTAGGCGTCAGGTCTGTTCTCATCCTCAGCCCGGGCCGCCTGTTCGCTTCGCGTTCAGACGCAGGTCTCCCTCCCACGGTCGAGACCCCAAGGGTTTCCAAAACCCTTGGGGTCTGGGTTTGCCGTGCCCACGATTCTCGCCAAAGACTGTTATCATGGCCCGCATGGCGACATCGGCCCACAACCTAAGCGGGG
>CAYUYN010000027.1:14490-20695 GCA_964449185.1 uncultured Anaerolineales bacterium
GGTGCGACCGCGCGCCAGCCTGTTTGCCCGCCTGGCATTGCCCCTGCTCCTGGCCGCCTTCGTGGTGTTGGGCGCCTGCTATGCGGCGGTCACCCCGCTGTTCGAGGTCTCCGACGAGCTGTGGCACTACCCCATGGTCAAGACCCTGGCCGACGGCCACGGCCTACCCGTGCAGGACGGCGCCAACCCCGGCCCATGGCGCCAGGAAGGCAGCCAGCCGCCGCTCTACTACGCGCTGATGGCCCTAGCCACCCGTTGGATCGACACCAGCGACATGGACGTCGTGCGTTGGGTCAACCCCCACGCCGACAACGGCGTCATCACCGCCGATGGCAACAACAACATCGTCATCCACACCTACCGTGAGGCCTGGCCCTGGCAGGGCACGGTACTGGCCGTGCGGCTGATCCGGCTGCTGTCGGTGCTGCTGGGCGCGGCCACGGTCTACTTTACCTACCGGCTGGCGCTGGAAGTGCTGCCCGACCGGCCGGGCCTGGCCCTGGCCGCCGCGGCGTTCACGGCTTTCACGCCGATGTTCGTTTTCGTCAGCGCCTCGGTCAACAACGACAACCTGGCCATCACATTGTCGGCCGCGGCCGTGTGGCTGATGGCGCGCTGGCTGCGCCGGCCGGCGCGGCCAGCCTGGTGGGAGTACGGGGTGATGGGTCTGCTCCTCGGCGGCGCGGCGCTGAGCAAGATGTCGGCGTTGGGGCTGTGGCCGTTGGCCGGCATGGTGATGGTGTGGGCAGAAATTCGACGACCGCTTCGCGCGACAGATGACCGCTTCGCGCGACAGACCGCTTCAGCCGACGAACGGCGTATAGCGACGGACGAAGGACAAGACGGGGCTAACAACCGTAGACAGATGGCCAGAATCAATCGGTTGGCGTTGAACGTCCGGCGTCTGTCGTCTGTCGCGCGAAGCGGTCGTCTGCTGCCGCCCTTCACCCTGGTGTTCGGAACCGCCGCTGCCGCCAGCCTCTGGTGGTTCTTCCGCAACTATCAGCTCTACGGCGACTGGCTGGGCTGGAACGCCTTTCTCGCCACGGTTGGCGCGCGGCCGCATCCGGCCACCCTACAGCAGTTGTGGGGCGAGCGGGTGGGGTTCATCCAGGCCTATTGGGGCCTATTTGGCGGTGTCAGCGTGCCGATGCCGGGCTGGGCCTATCTGGTTCTGAACGGTGTCGCGGCCCTGGCGGTCCTCGGTCTGGTGTGGGCCGGCGGGCGCGCGGTTTCGGCACTGCGGACGCGTGCGTTGGATGTCACCCAGCTTGCCTTATGGGCGCTGCTGTTCGGTTGGCTGGGGCTGATTGTCGTCGGGCTGATCCGCTGGACGAGCCTGACGTGGGCGTCGCAGGGCCGGCTGATCTTTCCCGCCATCTCCGCGATCGGCGTGCTGGCGGTCTATGGTCTGGCGCGGCTGTGGCGGGGGCTGCCGTGGCTGGCGGTTGGCTTTCTGGGTGCCCTGTCGGCGGCGGTGCCGTGGCTTGTAATTGGCCCGCATTATCAGCCGCCCGAGCCGCTCTCGGCGCAGGCGGTCAGCGCCATCACGCACCCGGTCAAGGGCGGTGAGGGCGTCAGCTTTGGCGGCGAGATGCAGTTGCTCGGTTACGACCTGGCGACGTCCGAGGCCCAGCCGGGGCAGGCGCTGGCGCTGACCCTGTATTGGCAGAGCCTGATCCAGATGGACCGCAACTGGAGCATCTTCGTCCATGTGGTGGATCGCGACGGCGTCATCGTGGCCCAGCGCGATCGCTACCCCGGCGGGGGCAGCCTGGCGACCACTTTGCTGAGGCCGGGGCAGACCTTTGCCGACCACTACGTTATCCCGCTGCCCGAGGCCGCCTATGCCCCCCTGCCGGCCGAACTGGTCGTGGGCCTGTACGATCTCCGCGATGGCGCGCGGCTGCCCCTGCCCGCGGGCGGCGACGCCTACACGCTGGGGCCAGTGGACATCGCGGCGCGCCCGGTGCTCTCGTATCGCGGTATCGGCGAGGTGCCAAATCCGTGGCGCCAGAACTTCGCCAACCAGATCGAGCTGACCGGCTACGCCCTGGACCGGCGCAGCTTGCGGCCGGGTGAGACCCTGCACCTGACGCTCTACTGGCGGGCCTTGGACGAGATTTCGCTCAACTATTCGGTGTTTGCGCATGTGCGCGGCGAAGGCGAGGCCCTGTGGGCGGGGCAGGACGGCTGGCCGCGGCAGGGCGCCGCGCCCACCTCCGCCTGGCGGGTGGGTGAGGTCATTGTCGACACCTACGCGCTGACCCTGGCGCCGGACACGCCGCCCGGCCAGCACAATGTCGAGGTCGGCCTGTACGATGGCGCCAGCCTGGCGCGCTTGCAAACCATCACCGATGATGGCCGGCCGACTGATGCCGACTACGTGTTCCTCAGTCCTATCCGCGTGGTGGCCCCGTGACACCCAGGCGTTGGCTATTGGTGGTGTTGGCGGCGCATTTGCTGCTGGGCCTGGTCTATGCCTGGGCCACGCCGATCTTCGAAGCGCCCGACGAAGGCACGCACTTTGCCGTGGTCCATTGGCTGGCGACGGGTCACGCCTTGCCCGTGCAGGACCCCGGTGCCGAAGACGGCCCGTGGCATCAAGAAGGCAGCCAGCCGCCCCTCTACTACGCGCTGGCGGCGGCGCTTGTGAGCGTTATCGATATGGGCGACTTCGAGCAATTGTACGTGCCGTATCCGTTCACCGGTGTCGGCGTGCCTGGCACCCTGCACGGCGTCAACCTGTACCGACACCCACTGGCGCCGCAGCGGCTGGCAGGGACGCTGCTGGCCGTTACCCTCGTGCGCGGCTTTTCGCTCTTGCTGAGCCTGGGCACCGTGGCGCTGACCTACACGCTGGCCCTGGCGCTCTTCCCCGACCGCGCCTGGCTGGCCCTGTTGGCCGCGGCGCTGGTGGCTTTCAACCCGATGGCGTTGTTCATTAATGCCTCGGTCAACAACGACAACTTGCTTATGCCGGCCAGCACCGCTGCCCTGCTGCTCACCGTGCGGCTCATGCAGCCGAACCGCCCACGGCGCGTCTGGCTCCTGGTCGCGCTGGGCGTGGTGCTGGGCCTGGCGGCGCTCACCAAGATCAGCGGATTGGTGTTGTGGCCGGTGGCGGGACTGGGCGTGTTGATAGGGGAGTTGAGAAGAGGTCGTCGCGTACTATCCAGCCTTCCCGCGCTCACCCTCACCTTCGGCCTCGCCCTCCTCATCTGCGCCTGGTGGTACTGGCGCAACTTTCAGCTCTACGGCGAGTGGTTGGGCCTCAACACCATGGTGGCGGTGGCCGGGCCGCGCCCGGCGATTGGCCTGTTCGATCTGCTGGTGAGCGAATGGCGCGGCTTTGTGCTGTCGTTCTGGGCTGTGTTTGGGGCCTTCACCATCTTGCCCGCCATGTGGGTGCAGCTTTTCTACGACGGCCTGGTGCTCCTGGCCCTGGCCGGCGGAGCCTTCGTCGTGCTGCGCCGTCCGGTCCGGCCCAGCGCCGAAAGCTTGCTGCTGGCTTTGTTCTGCGTGTTGACCCTGGCTGGCGTCGTGCGCTGGACCATGCAGACCTCTGCCTCTCAAGGCCGGTTGTTATTTGGCGCCATCGCGCCGCTGTCGATCTTCCTGGCGGCCGGCATCCTGGCCGCGAACCGGCCCCTCCTGCGCCTGCGCGCCGGGCGCGAATGGGTCAAAGGTTTTGCGCTGACCGTTTCGGCCGGGCTGGCCCTGGTGGCGGGCGTGATCCCGGTGGCCTATATCGCCCCACGCTACATCCCCGCGCGGCCCCTGGCCGAGGCCGCGCTGCCGGCCGACCTGCGCCCGGTGCACGCGGTCTTCGCCGACGCGATTGAGTTGGTTGGCTACACTGCGTCGGACGAGCCGGTGCGGCCGGGCGAGGCGCTGGCGGTGACGCTCTACTGGCGCGCCCTCAAGCCCATGACCAAGGATTACGCGCTGGCGCTGCACTTGCTGGGCCGCGCGGCCGCCGAGGTGGGGAGGCTGGACACCTGGCCGGGCGGGGGGCTGGCGGCGACCAGCCAATGGTTGCCCGGCACCTTGATGGCTGACACCTACTACCTACCAGTGGCCAACGACGCCGTGCTGCCGACCCGGCTGTCGCTCGATTTGTATTTCTGGGACGAGGACTCCTTGGAGCCTCTGCCGCGCCGGGCCCTGGATGGCAGCGAGCTGCCCGGCGTGACCCTGGCGGTGGGGCGGGCGGTGCCGGCAAGCGCCGTTGCCGTGACGCCCGAGAACCCGTCCCACAGCCGTTTCGAACACGGCCTCGAGCTTGTGGGCTATGATGTCAGCGCCGACGGCGCGCTCTACCTTACCTTGTACTGGAAGCTGGCCGGCGACCAGCCGGTGCCGGCCGACTATACTGTCTTTGTGCACCTGGTGGACGAGCAGGGCAGCCTCATCGTCGAGCCGGCCGACGGGCCGCCGGTGGAGGGCGCCTGGCCAACCTCGGCCTGGCTGCCCGGACAAGTAGTGGTCGACACGCGCCTGGTGGCGCTGCCGCCTAACCTGCACCCAGGCCGCTACGATGTGCGGGTGGGCCTGTATGACCCCAACACCGGCGTGCGCCTGGCGGCGCTCCAGCCAGATGGCACACCCTGGCCCGAGGATGCGGTGGTGCTGACGAGGGTCTTTGTGAAATGAACCTGCCCTGGCTGAGAGGTGACCGCGGGGATTACCGCCACGCGATCCTGCTGGGACTGGCGGTGGGCGTGGCCGGGCTGCTGGTGGGGGCGCTGCTGGGCTTCGGTGGGCCGCTTATTACCGTGGGCGCGCTGCTGGCGCTGGCCGCGGCCCTGTGGGCGCTGACCAACCTGGAGGTGGGTCTGTGGGGCACCATCGGCATCATTACCCTGCTGCCCTTCGCGGCGCTGCCGTTCAAGATCGTCTTCACCCCCAACTTTGTCGACCTCACCCTGCTGAGCGTGGTCGGCGTGTACGCGCTGCAGTGGATGACGGCCCAGCGGCGGCGCTTGCGGCTGACACCCGCTCACGGGCCGCTGGCCGTCTTCCTGGCGCTGGCCGTGTTCAGTTTTGTGGCCGGCATGCCCAATGGCCCGCTCACCTCCAACCTGCTGCGCCAGTTTGGCGAGCTGCTGCTCAACATCGCCCTGACGTTTGTCATCGTGGACTACGTGGACACGCCCGCTAAGCTAACCCGGCTGGTGCGTGTGATCATCCTCGGCGGCACGGCCGCGGCCGCGCTGGGCATGGCGCTGTATCTGCTGCCGGTGGACCTGTCCGAGCGGCTGCTATCGGCCCTGGCCATCTTTGGCTACCCGGCTGGCGGGGTGCTGCGCTATATCGAGGACAATCCTGATAACGCCCAGCGCGCCATCTCCACGTCCGTTGACCCCAACTTCCTGGGTGGGATGCTGGCCATGGTCGGCGGCCTGTTGGCGCCGCAGTTGCTGACCAAGCGGCCGGTCCTGTGGAAGCGCTGGCTGACGGCCGCCGCCTTCGCGGTGGTCATGGCCTGCCTGGTGCTCACCTTTTCGCGCGGGGCCATGGCGGGCCTGGGGCTGGCCGTGCTGGGCATTGCCGCGGCCCGCTATCGCCGGCTGTTGTGGGTGGTCCTGGCGGCGGCCCTGGTGATCCTGGTGCTGCCCGCCACGCGTGACTATGTGACGCACTTTATCGAAGGCGTGCGCGGCGACGACCTGGCCACGCAGATGCGCCTGGGCGAGTACAAGGACGCCTTTATCCTGATCAGCCGCTACCCGCTGTTGGGCGTCGGCTTTGCCGGCGCTCCCGAGATCGACATCTACCTGGGCGTGTCCAGCGCCTACTTGCTCATCGCCGAGCAGATGGGCCTGGTGGGCCTGGCCGCTTTCCTGCTCGTGATGGCCACGGTCCTGTTTTGGGCTTTCCGCCAACGCCACGCCGTCTACGCGGCCGGTGAGCGTGTGGACGAGGGGCTGCCGGCGCAGTGGCTGGGGCTGCTGGCGGGCCTCGTCGCGGCACTGGCCGTGGGCGTGGTCGATCACTACTTCTTCAAGCTCAGCTTCCAGTCAGCGGGCACGCTGTTCTGGCTGTACGTAGGGCTGCTGCTGGCGGCCACACGGCTGGGCTCGGAGCCTGCGACCCGATTTGCATAGCTTGCTCTCAAGTAACGGATGGTCCGTCTCTCGGGCGCATTTCTCATTTTTGGCCGCGCCTCGACTACCCGGCCACCAACGGAATACGCAATACG
>CAYUYN010000028.1:0-18871 GCA_964449185.1 uncultured Anaerolineales bacterium
GACAGCGCATGGCCTGGCCGCACGTAAGCCAGGTGACGAGGAGGCGGTTCCTGCCGTAGGGCAGTGCTAACCGGCACCCGCCGGGAACAGCGAGGCATCAGCGGAAGCCGCCGAGGGACACCACAGCCCTCTTCTCTCCCCTCCATCTACAAGTCTGCCGCAATAACCCCCCGGGCGACCAGGGAATAAAGGGTGGACAGTGGGCGCAAAAGGCAAGGAAATAAGGGAAATAGAGGGACTGAGGGAAATAGTTCTCAGTTCAGCCTTGTTATCCTACGCCTGAGCGTGGCGCCACAGCGATCAACCCGAGTTCAGCGAGGCGGGAACCATGAGAAACCATGGGGATTCCGGGGACGTCACGGACTATTTCCCATATTTCCTTTGTTTCCCTCATTTCCCTGCTCTACGCAGCCGGACTCTCTGAGTTCCTAGCCCTGGAGGGAACACGCCCATGTGTGGCATCGTCGCTTACGTCGGTGCGCGGGACGCCGCGCCCATTATCCTGGAAGGACTGCGCCGCCTGGAATATCGCGGCTATGACTCGGCTGGGCTGGCGGTTGTGGAAGAAGGGCGGCTAGTGGTGCGGCGCGAAGCCGGCAAGCTGGCCAACCTGGAGCGCTTGTTGGGCGAGGCGCCCGTGCAGGGGCACATCGGCCTGGGGCACACGCGCTGGGCCACGCACGGCGCGCCCTCGCAGCGCAACGCTCACCCGCACACCGGCATGTCGGGTGAGGTGGTGGTGGTCCACAACGGCATCGTGGAGAACTATCTCGACCTGCGCGCCGAGTTGGCCGCCGAGGGCAGCACCTTCCATTCGGACACGGATACCGAAGTCATCGCGCATCTGGTCGAGCGCTACCTGGATACGGGCCTCGACCTGGCCGAGGCCACCCGGCTGGCGCTGGGACATCTGCAGGGCGCGCATGGCGTGGTGGTGCTTAGCTCGCGCGAGCCCGACAAGCTCATCGCCGCCCGCATCGGCAATGCCGGCGGCGTCACCGTGGGCATCGGCGACGGCGAGATGTTCGTGGCCTCCGACATCCCCGCCATCTTGGAGCACACGCGGCAGATGGTGTTCCTCGAGAGCCGGCAGATGGCCGTGGTAACCGCGGCCGGCTACGAGTGCCGCAGCCTGAGCGGCGAACCGCTGACGCCCACCGTCCACACCATCGCCTGGGACGTGGTGGCCGCCGAACGCGGCGAGTACGCGCACTTCATGCACAAAGAAATCCACGAGCAGGGGCGGGCCGTCACCGACACGGTACGGGGCCGCGCCGACTTCCAGGCGGGGTGCGTGCGGCTGCCCGAGCTGGGGCTCACGTCCGAGTTAGCCCGCAGTTTGCAGAAGCTGATCATCGTGGCCTGCGGCACATCGGCCTACGCCGGGGCGGTGGGCAAGACCATGATCGAAAAGCTGTCCGGCCTGCCGGTGGAGGTGGACATCGCCTCCGAGTTCCGCTACCGCGACCCGCTCATTGGCCCGCACACCGCCGTGCTGGCCATCACCCAATCGGGCGAAACCGTGGACACCCTGGCAGCCATGGAAGAGGCGCGCCGCAAGGGCGCCGTGGTGTGGAGCATCGTCAACGCCCTGGGCTCGCAGGCGCAGCGCGTGGCCGACGGCCACATCAGCATGCACGCCGGTCCCGAGATCGGCGTGGCCTCCACCAAGGCCTTCACGACCTCGCTGGTTGACCAATATCTGTTGGCCTGCCTGCTGGGTGAGCTGCGCGGCACGCTCACGGGCAGCGACCTGCGCCAGGCCGTGGATGACCTGGCCCGCCTGCCGGCCCTGGTGGGCGCCACCCTGGAGCGCGAGGCACCGGTGCAGGCGCTGGCGCGGGAACTGGTGGACACGCGCCACTTCCTCTACCTGGGCCGGGGCCCCAACGTGCCCATTGCCTACGAGGGCGCCCTCAAGCTCAAGGAAATCTCCTACATCCACGCCGAGGGCTACCCGGCCGGCGAGATGAAGCACGGCCCCATCGCCCTGCTGGACCGCGATATGCCCGTGGTTGCCATCGCCACGCGCGACCACGTCTACGACAAGATGCTCAGCCAGGTGGAACAAGCCAAGGCCCGCGGCGCGCTGGTCATCGCCATTGCCAACGACGGCGACGACCTCCTGGCCGCCAAGGCCGACCGCGTGCTCTACGTCCCCACGGCGCCGGCCCTGCTTCAGCCGGTGATCAATGTAATACCCTTGCAGCTCCTGGCGTATCACCTGGGCGTGGAGCGTGGCTGCGACGTGGACCAGCCGCGAAATTTGGCTAAGAGTGTGACGGTGGAATAAGGCGTGTGGGGGTGTGGGGGTGTGGGCGTGCGGGAGTGTGGGCGTGTGGGAGTGTGGGCGTGTGGGCGTTCGTTTGGCGAGTTGGAGCGGGGCGTAGTCAATGGTGTCGTATACTTGTAGCGGCGTGCTTCGCTACCTTATGGGCGCCGTAAGCACAACCTGTGCCTAAAACTATTGTCCCGCTCTCCGTCCGCTTCGCGTCGCAAGTCGCCACAGGCGGACGGCCGACGCGCGCTCCCGTAGGGGTCGGCATCCCTTCGGGGAAGACTGCGCCCAAATCCGGGTTTTCTAAGGCCGGAGTAGTTTCCAATGCCATCCACATCCACCAAGATCGGCCTCTACCTCGAAATCGGCTCTAAGAAGACCTTTGCCGGCGCCCTCGACTGGCCCGGCTGGTGCCTGAGCGGCCGCGATGAGGCCACTGCGCTACAGGCGCTCTACGAGGCTGGCCCGCGGTATGCCAAGATACTCCAAGGATCGCGCCTGGGCTTCCAGGCGCCCAAGGACCTTACCGCCTTCAAGGTTGTCGAGCGGCTCAAGGGCAACAGCACGACCGACTTCGGCGCGCCTGACGTCGCACCTGAGACTGATGCAAAGCCCGTGGCTGCGGCCGAACTGAGGCGGCTGGAAAAAATCCTGCAGGCCGGCTGGCGGGCGTTCGATGCGGCGGCCGAGGCGGCCACCGGCCTGGCGCTGAGCAAGGGGCCGCGCGGCGGCGGCCGTGAGCTGGAGGGCATTGTGGCGCACGTCCTGGGCGCCGAGGCCAGCTATCTCTCGCAGTTAGGCGGGCAGTTCAAAGCCGAGGCCAAAGCCGACGCGGCCAGCGAAAAGCGCCGACTGCGCGCCGCCATTCTGGAGACCCTGGCCGCCGCGGTGCGCGGCGAGATCCCCGCGCGCGGCCCGCGCGGAGGGCTGCGCTGGTCACCGCGCTACTTTGTGCGCCGCGCCGCGTGGCACGTGATTGATCACATCTGGGAGATTGAGAACCGCAGCCGTGGTGAGTAGTGAGACATTGGCCTCGGAGGCCATTGGCACTCGCTGCGAGCCCCTGTCCTTCCTTGCCCATCAATGTCATTCCGACAGCCCACGGCCGCGTGGCCCTAAAGCCCCAGCAGCGGGCGGGAGGAATCTCGCATTGATTTATCGACGGTGTTCGCCGTGACCGGCACCGCAGCTTTGCTGTGCTTCGATGATTTACATTGTAGGGGCGTTCAATCCCGCACCTGCGGTGTGGGCAGGTGTGAACGCCCCTACGTTGATTTCGCTGTGTGCAACGTTGATCTCACTGAATGCAGCGTTGTGACACCATGGCCTACCTCGGCCTTTCATCGCCTCACTGGTTTACCCCCGGCAGCACCTCCGCCACCAGCCGCTCCAGCGTCGTCAGCCTCGGAAATCCGCCGCAGTCCAGCATGAAGTAATCGCTTCCACATACCCACTCTCCCGCCTATAATGCCGTCTTGCCTTACCCACACGCCTACACACCTACACACAACCCCACATGCCCTCCGACCTTCAAACCAACCTCCAAAAATACGCCGACCTCGCCGTGAAGGTCGGCCTCAACCTGCAGCCCGGCCAGCGCTTGTTCCTTGGCTACAACACGCCGCTGGAGGCCGCGCCGCTCGTACGCGCCATTACGGCCAGTGCTTATCAGGCCGGCGCGCGGCTGGTGGAAGTGCTGTGGCGCGACGAAGAGCTGCTGCGGCTGCAGTTCAAGTATGGCCCGCGCGAGTCGTTCTCGGAGTTTCCACGCTGGCGGGCTTTGGCCGGGCTGGAGTTTGCCGAGCGCGGCGATGCGCGGCTGCAGATTGGGGGCGAGGACCCCGACTTATTTCAGGGGCAGGACCCAGAGCTGGTGGCCACCCTGCAACGCACCACGTTAGAAGCCCTGCGCCCGGTCAGCGAGGCCATCATGCGCTCGGCGCAGAACTGGTGCGTGCTGGCCGTGCCGGGGCAGGCCTGGGCCGCCAAGGTCTTTCCCAACTTACCGCCCGCCGAGCAGGTGGCCCGGCTGTGGGAGGTCATCTTCGACATCTGCCGCGTCAATACGCCCGACCCGGTGGCGGCCTGGCAGACCCACATCGCCGGCCTGTTGGCGCGCAGCCAGTTTCTTAACGACCAGCATTACACGGCGCTCAGGTTCATAGGCCCCGGCACCGACCTCACCGTGGGCCTGCCCGACGGCCACCTGTGGAGCAGTGCGCAGGCCGTCAGCACCAACGGCATCACCTTCACGCCCAACATCCCCACCGAGGAGGTTTTTACGCTGCCGCATCGCGAGCGGGTGGACGGTGTGGTGACGGCAACCATGCCTTTGAGCTATGCTGGCATGTTAATTGAGGGCATTCGGTTGGTGTTTCAAGAGGGGAAGGTGGTGGAAGCGAGCGCCAGCAGCGGCGAGGCCCTGCTGCGTGAGGTCATCGCCGCCGATGAGGGCGCGGGCCGGCTGGGCGAGGCGGCACTGGTGCCGCAGAGCTCGCCCATCGCGCGCCAGGGGCGCCTGTTCTATCGCACCCTGTTCGATGAAAACGCCGCCAGCCACATCGCGCTCGGCGGCGCTTACAAGCTGAGCCTATCCGGCGGTCAGGCGCTGTCGGATGAAGCCTTCACCGCCGCCGGCGGCAACCGCAGCGTGGTCCATCTGGACTTTATGATCGGCTCGAGCGAGGTCAACGTGGATGGCGTGCTGGCCAATGGCGGCACGGTGCCGGTGATGCGGGCGGGGGAGTGGGCCAGTAGAGCCGGGAACTGAGGGAAGCAGGGAAACGAATCATCTTACGACCCCATTCAGTATCGCGTCCGTCACGTCCGCGCCGCGCAGGTCGGTCCCCGTCAGATCGGCCTTTTCCAGGTCTGTGCCTTTCAGGTTGGCGCCGCGGAAGGAGCAGCCCATGAGCTCCGCGCGTGAGAGGTCAGCGCCGGAGAGATCGGCGCCGTCAAAGTTGGCCCCCGCAAAATCCGAGTCCACCAGCAGGCTGCCGGCCAGGTTGGCGCCGCTCAGGTCCTGCCGGCGGCCAAAGCAGCCGCACAGGTCGGCGTAGGGCAATTGCACGCCGTGCAAGTCCAGCCCGTCCAGGCGGCTGTGGGCCAGGTGAGCCTGCTCGCCGGTGACCGTCTTCGGCCCCACGTAAATGCCAAAGACGATGGCCGCGTCCACATCCGCCGTCGTGATCATGGTCTCCCACCGGCCGCCGCCCCCGCCGCCGGCGATGAACTCGGCGTGCTGCGCCAGCACCTCCGCGAAGTCTTCTGGGTCCAGCGGCTGCGACGCCACAAAGTCCACCATCGCGTGATAGCGCGTGACGCCGCGTGGGTCCACGGCCGGCGCGCCGCGCGTGGTTTCGGCATCGGCCTCGGTGTCGTGCTCGGAGGGGGGAGGGCGTCGTCAAGTCCAGCGTGTCTTTTCTCAAAACCTCACCGTGTCACCCGCGCTCCTTGTCACTCTTCCGCCGGATTGAGCACGCGCCCCACAAACAGCACCGTCCCTGTCTCGGCATCGCGGATCAGAAAGACAAAGGGCCGGTCCACCGCCACCACCTGCGGCATGGAGGTGACCCCGGCCACGACCCCCGTGGCCGCGGCGGCCTCGGTGCCTTTCTCGTCCACGGCCACAAAGGCCTGGTGCACCACGCTGGTCAGGTACAAATCGCGCCGCCCATCCATACCCGAGAAGTCAGCCGTGTCAGGATCGAACGCGGCCGGCATGCCCAGGCCGGCGAGGGTATCGCCCAGGTTCAGGCTGGCCGCGTATTGGAATTTAGGCACGTAGATTTGCAGGTCCATGGGCTGCAGGCCGCTGACAATTTCATCCACGCGCTCGGCGTCTAAGCCGGCTTCGAAGTCCTCGAACTGTCCCGCGTCCGGCAGCAGGATCACCAAGCTGGCGCGGCCGCCTTTGTAGGTCAGCTCCAGCGCCTGGTAGCCGTTGCCGGCGGCATAGCCCGTGCCCGCCCGGCGCGTCATGGTCGGCACGCTCACCTGGCTGCCGTCCAACAGGGTGAAGGGCGCCGGCGAGGTCCCCTCGCTGACGAAGGGCGTCTCCCAATCGGCTTTGAAGTAGATGGCATTCGCCAGCACCAGGCGTGTGCCGTCGGTAAGAATTCCTTCGGGGAACAACTCTTCAATCTTTTGTTCGGTGGCGTCGCTGACCCAGGTGTTGATGGCCTCCCGCGCCTGCTCGCGCTGGACCGGGTCTTGAAAGTCGGCCAGCCGCAGGCCGGCGCCATAGTTCACGGCCAGCAGGTCCAGGTAATCGGGCAAGAGGTCAAAGCCCTGTTGGCCCCAGACGGCGTTGGCAATGTTCAGTTTGAAGGAGGTCCCCCCGTCCGTCGCTTCAGCCAGCGCCAGGTCGAGCGCGTTGAAGGCCGGGTGCAGTTGGGCCTGGGGCAGGGTGTAGTGCAGGGCGGCGGCCATCTCGCTTTCGGTCTCGCCGCGCGCCCCGGCGTAGGTCATGGCCAGCGCCAGCGAGATACTGTAGGGCGAGTAGAATAGATTGCCGTCCTCGCTGCGAATGGCCTGGTAAAGGTCAAACGCAAAGGCGCGGTTGCCGGCGGCCAGGGCGTCGAGGTCGCCGGGGGCGGCAACCGGCGCCAGTTCGCGCGGCTTGGCCGAGTGCGCCTCCTGGCCGGCGACGGGGGTCGCGACCGCGCCGGGGGTTTGGCCGGTGCCGGCGGGTCCACAGGCAGCCAGGGCGAGCATGAGTGCCAGCGCGAGGGTGGCGGGCATTCGGCGGGTAGTTTTGTGCGCGGGGTTCATGTGATTTGCTCCGTAGCCAAGGCGATCGAGGCGAGGAGTATAGTCGGCCGGAGTGGGGAATGTCAACGCGTTCTGTCTAAGTTGGTAGCTGGAAGTTCTTACCAGTATTCGTTCACGGTCCGCTGCGCGTCGCCAGACCCCTGCTCCCGCCGGATCTGGCGACGCACAACGGAGCGGGAGCAGGAAAGCCGGGTGAACTTCCGCCAACCGACTTAGTCCTTCAGGGGATTTTCCCCAGCGCGACCGCGATTGTCCACAAATCCGCTCGGCGGCGTCAGACAAAGATGCATGCCGCCAGCCGCAATTTTCCGATAGTGAATGCGCGTAGGCGTTTGCTGTATACTGTCAAGTACCCACGCGGCCTTTTCCCCAACCAACGCACAGCTATCCACAAAACGGGCCGCGCGTGTCAGACGGCGTCTGACACCGGCTTGCCGACATGACTGACACGAAATTCAGCACAGCGCCGATTGCTATGCAAACGCTTGACCTGTAACATAAGACCCACGGCCAACCCGTCGTCTCTGTCGTCGGGGGAGCCACCGCCGCCGGCCCGCAAGGCCGATTCATCCAAGGGGAAGGTGCAGCCACCATGACTGACCAGCAAGCCGCCACCACCCACGCCGCCGAGGCCGAGCCGACGCCCCAATTTAAGCGGGTGCACATCATCGTCAACCCCGCGTCCGGCCAAGACCGGCCGGTGTTGAGCATCCTTAACGAGGTCTTTCACCCGTCGGGCATCGATTGGGATGTCTTCGTTACCAAGGAAGCGGGTGATGGCAACCGCTATGCCAAGGCAGCGGTCGCGGCCGGAATTGATGCGGTGGGGGTGTATGGCGGCGACGGCACCGTGATGGAAGTGGCCAGCGCGCTGGTGGGCACCAACGTGCCACTGGCCATCTTCCCCGGCGGCACCGCCAATGTGATGTCGGTGGAGCTGGGCGTGCCCAGCGACCTGGCCGAAGCCTGTGCGGTGGTCTCGTGCGGACCCAGCCTCATCCGTACCATCGATGTGGGCCAGTATGGCGACTATTACTTCCTGACGCGTTTGGGCATGGGACTTGAGAGCACCGTCATCGAGAACACCGCGCGCGAACAAAAGGACCGCATGGGCTGGCTGGCCTATGCCCTCAGCACGGTGCGCGAGCTGGTCGACCCCAAAATCTCCAAGTACCGATTGACCCTGGACGGCGAGGTGGTCGAGACCGAAGGCCTGATCTGCGTCGTGGCGAATTCCGGCATCATCACGCCCAACTCCGGCATCCCGGGTCGGGGTGTGCTGAGCTTTGCGCCCGGCATCAGCGTCAGCGATGGCGTGCTGGATGTGGTGGTGGTCCGGTCCGCCAACCTGGGCTCGCTGCTGTCGGTGGCGGCCAGCATGGTGGCCGGCAACGAGAACGCCGAGCCCTTGCTGCATTGGAAGGCGCGCGAGGTGACGGTGGAGGCTGACCCTCCGCAGACCATCCAGCTCGACGGCGAGATTTTGGACCAGACGCCGGCGCACGCGCGCATCGTTCCGAACGCTCTGCGTGTCATCGTGCCGGCCACCGCGGTCTCGCCGACCGCCACGGCCGAGGACTTTGCCACGGCCGACGGTTCCGCGCCGGCCGCTGATGAGACCCCCGGCGACCGGGCCGCGCCAAAAGCGCCGGTACGGCCGGCGAGCTAACCGGCGCAGGCATGACACGAGATGTTGTCAGCCTCTAGACGACCAGCAGGAGACCAGCCACATGGCGAAGGGCAAGCCTGACGAAAAAGAAACCGATAAGGAAAAGGCAAAGGCCGCCCAGGCCCCTGCCTCTCCCAAGCAGGCCAGGCAGGCCGCGCAGCAGTTGCCCGAGCAGAGGCTCGGCGATACGCCCGTGGCGCCTTGGAACATGCCCAAGCCCGAAGAGAAAACCGCCGCCGAGCCGTTGAAGGAAGCCCTCACCGAAGCCCTGGCTCAGGTGGACACGCCCGACAAGGCCGAAAAGGTGGTAGACACCCTGGAAGCGGCGCTGGGCGAAACGCTGGCCGAGAAGGTGGTGGGCAAGGCCAAGGAGTCCGCTGGCTCGGGCGCGCAGCATGTTAAGGAAGCGGGCAAGGCCGCGCCCAAAGCCGAGAAGCCGGGCGCGGTGCTGGCTGAGACCGCGCGCGTGATTGAGGCCGCCAAAGGCCGCGACAAGGAAGCGCTGGCCGAGGCCGCCCAGGAAGTGTTCAGCCCCGAGCAGCAGGGGACCGCGCCCCCCGGCTGGTACGAACAAAGCCGCGATCTGCTGCGCAAGGCGCTGCTCAAGCGTCTCGCGCCGCTTGAGATGCTCGACGCCGAAATTTTCATCCGGCTCAACCACCTGCCGCACTCGCACTTCACCAACGGCCTCTTCTACTTCCTGACCTTCATCTTTGGCGGTGGCGTCGCCTGGTATGTGCTACTCGGCGCCGACATGCTGCGCCGCCGCCGCTGGGACGCGCACATGTTTCGCGCCACGGTGATCCCGCTAGCGGCGGCTACGGCCATTGTGGAGTTTCCCATCAAGGCCATCTTCCGGCGGCGCCGGCCATTTATCAAACTCATCCGCGCCATCGTCATCGGCAAGAAGCCGGGCACGTTCTCGTTCCCCTCCGGCCATTCGGCCTCGTCCTTTGCCGGCGCCTGGCTGCTGCGCCAGCACTTCCCGCGCCTGACGCCGCTGTGGTACGGCTTCGCCGCGCTGGTGGCCTTCTCGCGCGTCTATCTCGGCGACCATTACCCCGGCGATGTTCTCACCGGCTCGCTGCTCGGCCACTTCCTGGGCATGGCGCTGGGGCGAGCGTTGGGGCATAAGAAGGCGGCTACCACTCCGCCAACTTCCATATCTCGGGCTGCAGGGTGCCGGCCTGCGCGCCGATCTCGGCGTAGATCGTCACCGACTGTTTGAGGTGGGCCATAGCCGCCTCGGCGTGGCCGGTCGCGTGGAGCAGGTCGGCCAGGTGGCTGTGCAGGGCGGCTTCGCGGTGCCGGTCGCCTTGCGCGGCGCAGCGGGCCAGGGCCTGCTCGGCCAGCCTGGCCCAGTTCGACCCCAGCTCGGCGCCTACGCCGTTCACCGGCAGGAGTTTGGATGGCTAAGTACACAGCAATCGTGATTGGCAGCGGCCCGGCGGGCCACACCTGCGCGGTGCGCCTGGCGCAGTTGGGCGCGAAGGTGGCCGTCGTCGAGCGCGACTACGTGGGCGGCATCTGCACGAATTGGGGCTGCACGCCCAGCAAAGCGATGATCGAGTCGGCCAAGATCGCCCGGATCGTGCGCGAGAGCGCGCGCTATGGCGTGCACGTGCCCGCGTTCCGCATCAGCTTCAAGGAAGTGGCCGAGCGGCGCGACGAGGTGATCCGCGCGGCGCGCGCCGAGGTGGACCACCTGCTCAAGCATCACAACGTGGAGGTCTTTCAGGGCGAGGCCGAGGTGCTCGCACCGGGCAGGGTCAGCGTGCGCGAGGGCAAGCTGGACCTGGACGGCCTGGAGATGCACTACACCGGCGGCGAGCAGGTGTTGGAAGGCGAGCATATCGTGCTGTCCACCGGGTCGCGCCCGCTCATGCCGTCCTTCGTCAAGCACGACGACCCCTTCGTCGTCAGCAGCAACCGGCTCATCAGCATCGGCGAGCAGCCCCAGCGCCTGGTCATCGTCGGCGGCGGGGTCATCGGCCTGGAGTTTGCCACCATCTTTGCCAACCTGGGCAGCCAGGTGACCGTCATCGAGTTTCTGGACCGGGTGCTGGCGACGCTCGACCCGGATATTTCAGCCGCCATCACCGAAGAGCTGCGCGCCATCAATGTGCGCATTTTGACCGGGCACAAGATGGTGGGGGTGGCGCACGCCGGCGAGCACGGCCAGATCAACGTGGAGAACCGCGCCACGGGCGAGACCTTCCAGGTCGAGGCCGACGCCACCCTCATCGCGGTCGGCCGCGAGCCGGTGATCGATAAGGCCATGTTCAGCCGGCTGGGCATCGAGGCCACCAAAAAGGGTATCGGCGTGGACGATTACCTGCGCACCAACGTGCCGGGGATCTGGGCCATCGGCGACGCCACCGGCAAGTCCATCCTGGCGCACGTGGGCATGCAGCAGGGCATCGTCTGCGCCGAGAACATCATGCAGCGCGACCCGGTTGCCCTGCGGTCGATGGACTACGCGGTCATCCCGGCCGTGGTGTACTCCATCCCCGAGGTGGCGGTGGTGGGCACCGTGCCGGCCGACCAGGCGGGGGTGGCGGCCTACGCGGTGCCCTTCTCGGCCAACCTGCGCGGCCGCATCGAAGGCTACGAGGCCGGCTTCATCAAAATTTGGGTCAAGGACAACCGGGTGGTGGCGGCGCAGGGCATGGGCCACAACATCTCCGAGCTCATCCAGGAGTTGGCCAACATGATCGCCCTGAAGACCCCCATCGACCAGGTGGCGCGGGTGATCCATGCCCACCCCACGTATTCCGAGATCACCCGGGCGGTCCTGCAGCACGCGCTGGGGCAAGCGGTGGACTTTGTGCCGGCGCCGGCGCGCGTTTCGTAACGCTGGCCGTAACGGTCTCGGGACGCCGGGCAGGTAGACTGCAAGCATGGAGGTCCAATGACACTCCAACCGCGAAACTTCTGGCAGAACCTGTTTGGCGCCGGCCGGCGCGAAAGCGAAGCGGCGCCGGCCCCGACCCCCAGCCGGCCCCGGGCCGCGGCGCCCGCCGTGGATATTGCGCCGGATGACCCGATTATTGCCTATTTCCAGAACGCGCCCGGCGCGGTCGAAATCGACAAGCTCGATCTCGACTCGCCGGCGCTGCGGGCGCTCAAGGCCTCCGGCGTGAAGCTGGCGGTAGCCCTGGTGAGCCAGGGTGAGCTAATCGGCCTGCTCAACCTGGGCCCCCGGCTCAGCGAGCAGGATTATTCGGCCGACGACCGGGCACTGCTGAGCAACCTGGCCACCCAGGCCGGCCCGGCCGTGCGCGTGGCGCAGCTGGTGCGGCAGCAGCAGGTGGAGGCCCAGGCGCGGGCCAACGACCCGCTGTACGAAATGGGCTGTATGCTGTTTGCGCACGGCACCCAGGAGAAGTTCTGGCAGGACACCCTGACGGCGCTGGCCAAACATTTCGAGGTGAAGGGCCAGGTGGGGCTGCGCAAGGGGTGCGTGGACAGCCGCTGGCAGTGGTCGCGGGCCCGCAACGTGTAGCACAATGCCGCCCTGCGCACCGGCCTGTATCTGGCGCTGGCGCCCGTGCGCTGGGTGGGGCGCCTGTTCAAACGCCAGTCGTAAGGGCAGCCGTTCGGAGGGAACTCGTATTGTACAAGCTCGCCACACCCTTCCGCCGACTGCGCCGCCCGGCGCGCTAGCCCGCTCAACGCATGTCCGCTCAGCCTGCTTATGATGCGGTGGTGGTGGGCGCCGGCCCCAACGGGCTGGCGGCCGCCATCACCCTGGCGCGCGCCGGCCGCCGCGTGCTCGTGCGCGAGGCGTGCCCCACCGTGGGCGGCGGCACGCGCTCGGCTGAGCTGACCCTCCCCGGCTACCTCCACGATGTGTGCTCGGCGGTGCATCCGCTGGCCGTCGCCTCGCCATTTTTCCGCGCCTTGCCCCTGCGCGATTTTGGCGTGGAGTTTGTGCAGCCGCCGGTCGCGCTGGCGCACCCCCTGGACGACGGCACGGCCGTGCTGGTGGAACGCTCGCTGGAAGATACCGGCCGCACGCTGGGCGTTGACGCCGCGCCCTATCGGCGGCTGCTGGCGCCGCTGGTCAAGAACTGGCAGGCCCTCTCCGACGAGATCCTGGGTCCCTTCCCACTCCCGCCGCGGCATCCGTTCCTGCTGGCGGGCTTCGGGCTGGAGGCGATCTGGCCGGCGACGTGGCTGGGCGGCGCGATCTTCCGGAGTGAGCGCGGTAAGGCCGTGCTGGCGGGGATGGCGGGCCACTCCATGCTCCCGCTCGAAGCGCCCATCTCGGCGGCCTTTGGCATCATGCTGACCGTGATGGCGCACGCCGTGGGCTGGCCGGTGGTCAAGGGCGGCTCGCAGCAGATCGCCGAAGCCCTGGCCGCCTACCTGCGCTCGCTGGGCGGCGAGATCGTCACCGGCCAACCAGTGACCCGCCTGGACGAGCTGCCCTCGGCGCGCCACATACTTTTCGATTTGACGCCGCGCCAGGTCGTCAAGCTGGCCGGCGACCAGCTGCCCGCGCGCTACGCGCGCAAGCTCAGCGGCTATCGCTATGGCCCGGGTGTCTTCAAGATGGACTGGGCGCTCGATGGCCCGATCCCGTGGAAGGCGGCCGAGGTGGGGCGTTCGGCCACCGTACACGTGGGCGGCACCATGGCCGAGATCGCGGCCGCCGAGCGCGCCGTCTGCCGCGGCGAGCATCCGGAGCGGCCCTTCATCCTGTTGGCGCAGTCCAGCCTCTTTGATACCACGCGCGCGCCGCGGGGCTGCCACACGGTGTGGGCCTACTGCCACGTGCCCAACGGCTCCATGGTGGATATGAGCGCGCGCCTCGAAGCGCAGATCGAACGCTTTGCGCCGGGCTTCCGCGATCGCATCCTGGCGCGCAGCGTCATGGGCCCGGCCGCCATGGAGCAGTACAACGCCAACTACATCGGCGGCGACATTAACGGCGGCCTCCAGGATTGGCGGCAGCTCTTCACGCGGCCGGTCGGACTTCTGAACCCTTACGCCATGCCGAATCCGCGCTTGTTCATCTGTTCGTCGTCAACCCCGCCCGGCGGCGGGGTACACGGCATGTGCGGCTATCATGCCGCGCAAGCCGTGCTGCGCGCCCGGTAAGCCCGCTTTCCCCAACAAATCTTCACGACGTCTTGACCACCCCCCGCGACGCGGCGGGTGTTTCTGCTTTTCAGCGGTCTCCCATAGCCCTCGCCCTACAATCAAAATCAGCGCCCGTCCTACACAAATCTCAGACCCAGGCCTATATCGCAAAAGGGTCGCTTTAGGTAACCTATGGGCCAGGGGATGCCGGAAGAGAGCGCGAACCAGGCCCAGCGGGTCCGAAATCTCTGATTTCGGCTGGGCCTGGCAGCCGGAGGCGGCTCAAACGTTTAGCCGCCTCTGGCCGCGCGGGTCGGTTGCTGTTAAGCGAGCTGGTGGTCTTCGGGTTCGAGCTCGAAGCCGTCGAGGGTCTCTTCGGCGCCGGGGCGATCCCAGGCCAAGCCCCACTCCGCGGCGTCGTGGTAGATCTGCTGAAAGGCCAGCAGTCGTTCGCGCCCGACATAGGTCTTGCTCAGGTAGTCTTCGGTGAGCGTGGCGGGCAGCTCCAGCACCGGCGGGGTGATGATGGACTCGTGACCCTTCTGCCCCACCTTGACGTGCGGGCCGGGCGCCAGCCGCATGTAGAAGGCGAAGCGCGGGAACCCCCGTGCGGACGCCGGTGAAGCCGGCAGGGGGGCCGGTCGCGGCGACCGGCCGCTGGCGGCCTTACCTGCACCGGCTGCGTGCTCGGCCTGAGCCGAGCACGCCGTTGCAGACGGGGCGCGCAGCAGGCGATGCGCGGCATCCTGCGTCTTCTGCGAGAATTCGCGCAGCAGGCGCTCGAACTCCTGCGAGGCCTTGCCCTTGAAGGTGACGCTGACGGGGAAGTCGTAGCCGTGCAGTCCGCACAGCGCCTGGACGTGGCCGCGCATGCCGGCGTCGGCCACGTAGCCCGAGCGCGGGTAGTAGGTGGTCACGCCGTTGTGAACGACAAACCAGCGGAAGCGGGTGCGGATGACGGCCAGCCGCGGCTTCTGCGCGGCGAGGACGGCCTCCGACTTGCCGCTGGAGAACCCGACGGTCGTGTGCGTCCAGCCGGGTGCTGGGGCCACATTGTCGTCCAGATACTTGCCGGAGAGAATGATGCCGCCGGTGTGGGCGACACCCCCGGCCGCGGCGAGTTTGGGGTCGCCGTGCAGCCACTGGGCCACGGGGTAGAGGGGTCCAGAGGCCTCAACCGTGCTGTGATCCACCATGTCGAGGTCGTCGAGGAAATTTGCAGCCATATTAGCCTCCATCGTGACAGGTTTCCGGCAAGAACAGATGGGCCTGGTGGCTGTGTTTGGCGCCGCGCCCGAGAGTAGCGCCGCGCACAGTAAAACCATGGAGCCGAGGTACTTAGTACATCTGTTCGCGCAACCAATATACCGCACATTTGTTCTGGATGCAATAGGGAAAAGTTGTGCCAGAGTCAGGTATCATGCTGCCTGACAACGCTTTGGACGCACGGCAATCCTATTCCATCGCAGCCGAGGTATTTGTGATCGATTTGGCAGCCTTCTTAAAACGCTGGGGTCCCGCCCTCGCCCTCATGGCCGCGATCTTCCTGGCCTCCTCCCAGTCCAAGGCCAAGCTGCCCGACTTCGGCGGCTACGACTGGTCGGTGAAGAAGACCGGCCACCTCGTCATCTACGCCGCCCTTGCCTGGGCTTACCTGCGTGGGCTGACCTATGGCGGGTCGGTCACCTGGCGCGCGGCGGCGCTGGCCGTGGCCTTAGCCGCGCTGTACGGCGCCAGCGACGAGTATCACCAGTCGTTTGTGGCCGGGCGCGGCTCGACGGTGGTGGATGTGTTGATTGATACGGTGGGGGCCGGGCTGGGGGTGGGAGTCGGCTCGGCGTGGCGCTGGTTTCGCGCTGGCGCGCTGCGGAGAGACCTCCGAGGTCTTTAAGACCTCGGAGGTCTTTTGTTTACTCAAACTCCAGCTCGGCCAGCTCCTCGTCCGTCCACTCGCTGATCGCAATCACTTCAATATCCCCAAACGCCTCGTTCTGGCGCGCGTCGATCTTGCGGCGCTTGATGAGCTCCAGCATCGCCAAAAACGTCACGACCACTTCCATGCGGGTCTGCGCGCCGGCCAGCATTTGATGAAAGCTCACGCGCCCGCCGCCGCCGCGCAGGGCGCGGTTGATCAGCCGGATCTGGTCGCGGATGGTGACCTTGGGCGGCGCCACGACCGTGCCCAGGGAGGGCATGTCGGGGTGCAGCGCCAGGGCGCGGCGCATGGCGTCCAGCAGGTGCAGCGGCGTCACGCCGCTCATATCTAGCGTGGCCTCCACCTTGGGCGGGTCGGCTAGCCGCAGGTAAGTGCGCAAACCGGCGGCTTCGCGCTCGTGCAGCAGCAGCGCAATTTCCTTGTAGCGCTTGTAGGCGATGAGCTGGCGGGCCAGCTCGTCGGCCGGGTCTTCCTCGCCGGCCTCGCGCTCGGGCGGGCGCGGCAGCAGCGCCTCGCTCTTGATCAGGATCAGCCGCGCCGCGATGACCAGGAAGTCGGCGATGTCGGCGATCTTGAGATTTTCCAGCACCTTGAGGTAGGCCAGGAACTGGTCGGTGACCTGGGCCAGCGCCACCTTGGTGATGTCGAGCTCGTCGCGCTCGATGAGCTGGAGCAGCAGGTCGAGCGGGCCGGCGTACACAGGCAGTTGGACGGTATAGTTGGTGGGGTTGGTCATAGGCATACTCTAGCGCAGGCCCGTCAGGATCGCCGAGACGGCCACCGCGGCGACGATGACGAACACGATGGCGGCGGTGCCGATCAGCATTACGCGCTGTTCGGCCGCCTTCTTTTCTTGCGCAGCGCGCAGGTTGGCCTGGCGCCGCGCCTCAATGGCGGTCAGCTCGGCCAGGCGGCGCCGAGAGGCTTGTTCTTCCTCTAGCTTGATCCCGCGCGAGCTGTGCTGCTGCTCATTGAAGCGGGCGGCCGGGTCCACGCCATAGCGGTTGCTCAGCCGGGCCACGGGGTCCAGGCTGGCGGCGCAGTGGCGGCAGGTTTCGGCGCCGGACCAGTTGCGCGTGCCGCATTTGGGGCAGGGCCGCTGCAGCGTCTGGCGGCAGTTTCCGCACACCTCGGCGCCCGCCGCGCTGATGTGCTCACACTGCGGGCACACGACGCCATCCAGCATATTGGCCGTGCCGCAATAGCGGCAGATCACCTGCCCGCCCGAATGCAGCTCCAGGCCGGCGCCTTCACAGTGGAGGCAGAGGTGGGATGATAGAGCGCTCATGCTCTATTCTTCCTTGCCCCTCGGCTCCAAAATCCGATACACAAACCCATTCATCACGATCTCGGTCTTTGGCCGATAGTTCTCGCCCAGGGCGATCAGCACGGGCGGCGGGTAGAACCGCGCGCGCAGGATGACGAGGCCAAAGGCCTGATCCTTAATCATCGCGATTTCCTGCGTGGGGTCAAACAGCCCGGCCTGGTACATGACCAACTGCGGGAAGGGGTTGGTCACCACCGGCTTGCCGGCGCGGAACATGAAGGCGGCCTCTTCCGAGAAGACCGGGCCTTCGGCCTCACGCGCCAGCGCGGCGATGGCGTCGCCGGCGGCGATGTCGGCGGCGGTGGGGTGGGGGCCAAGCTGCGTATAGCCCTGCGAGTCATAGTAGCCGCTCTCGTTCCACACGCCGAGCGCGCGCGCGATGGGCTCGTACAGCGGGCCGCGGGTGGGCAGGTGCAGGTTGCGGCTGGTCTGCGCCAGGTACAGCAGAGGGATGGCCAGTGCCACGGCCACGAAGCGGCCCGGGTGGCGGCCGGGCGCGGGCTTGAGCCAGCGCTCGGCGCCAAACAGCCACAGCCGGCCGAGCGCCACGCCCGACAGCGCGCAAGCCGCCGCGGTGGTGGTGACGAAGTAGGACTCGCCCGCGCCAAACTTGCCCGACAGCACCCCATTGGCCAACGCCGCCGCAAACCACACGCCATAGGCCGACAGCCGGCCCACGTAGATTTCATAAATCAGCCGCGCCGCTGCCACGGCCGCGATGAGCAAGTGCAGAGCGGTCCACTGCCGGTAGAACGACACGGCCTGGCCGACGTCGAAGGCGTTGATGTTGGCGCGGATGATGCTGAGGTACCACTGGCCGTGGGTCAGCGCGTTGAGCAAAAGGAAGAGGCCGCCAGCCACCCCGGCCAGCCCCGCCCCCGCCAGCAATGCCCGGCGCGGACCGCGCAGAAACAGGAAGCCCAGCCCGGCCAGCACGGTGGCCAGCGCCAGCTGCTTGGTGTAGCCGGCCGCCAGCAGCGCCGCCAGCCCCAGCCAGAAGGCCGGGCGCTTCGTCCAGGTAGTAGACGTGTTCGTCTGCTCGCCCAGGTCGAGCTGCGCCAGCGCCACGATGGCCAGGATCTCATAGGTGACCATGGTGAGGTGCTGGCGAAACAGCGGGCCGATGTGGAAGGTGTAGTTGGAGGCCAGCCAGGTGAGGCCCGAGAAGACCGCGATGGAGCGGTGGCCGGTGGCACGGTTGACGCCCCAGCCAATGGCCACGGCGCCCACCAGCGAGGCCAGAAAGCCCACCAGGCGTCCGGTCCACAATTGGGGGCCAAAGACCCACACCAGGGGCACCGTCATCAGGTGGAACAGCGGCGGATAGATGGAGGTGTAGAAGGGGTAGACCTGGCTGTCGCGGTAGGGCAATTCGCCCCGCGCGTGCAGCACAGTGTCGTACAGCTCGAAGCCCTCGCCCTGGTCGTAATCGTAGGGGAAGCGGAACAGCGAGGCCGAGTAGTCCACGTACACCGCGAACTGCGCCACCAGCGCCGCGCCGGCCAGCACAAACAGGGCCACGGTCACCAGCCGCCAGCGCGCGGGGACGGCCTGGAGCATCATGCGGGCCGGTGGCCCAGGGGCAGCAGCGACAGGCCAAAGAGAACCAGCCCGCCGCCGGCGGCCAGCGCCTGCCGCTGCGCCGGTCCCAGCCCGCCAAAGCGTCCAGCGCCCACAAGGTCGGCCGCCAGCGAGGCCGCCACCAGCAGCGCGCCCGTGCCGAGGCTGAGCCAGCCCAGTTGTCTTTTGGTCAGGGGAGGGTCGTGGAGCACGGGCGTGATTATAACAGCGGACGAGAGG
>CAYUYN010000028.1:18971-20599 GCA_964449185.1 uncultured Anaerolineales bacterium
AGAGACGACCGCTTCGCGCGACAGACCTTCAATCCGTAGTGACGACTTCAGTCGTGCATTCTTTACGGAATACGGAATACGCATCGTGCAACCCCGGCCAGCTTTTCCCGTAATACCAAGCATCTGGCAATACGCATGTAGGGAAAGGTAAACGACGATGCTGAACGATATGCCTGTATCCGGGCCGACGCAGTATGAGCGCAATTGGGCAAGCCTGGCTCACCTGACGGCGCTGCTGACCGTGGCGGTGGGCCTCTCGACGAGCGGGGCGGGGGCGGTGCTGGCGCTGCTGGTGCCCCTGGGCATGTACCTGTACTTCGGCGGGCGGTCGCGCTATGTGGCCTTCCACGCGCTCCAGGCCACGGTCTTCCAGGCGCTGGGCGCCATCCTGTACGTGCTGCTGGGCGGCGGGGTGGCGGCGGCCATCGCCCTGGCGTGGGTGGTGTCGGGTGTGTTGAGCGTGGTGCTGGTGGGCTTCCTGCTGATGCCGGTGGCGCTGGTGATGACCCTGGTGGGCGGGTATATGTTGGCCGCGGTGCCTCTGCTGTGGCTGGCCTACAGTCTCATCGGCGCCTACCGCACCTACGAGGGCCAGCCCTTTGAGTACCCGTTTGTGGCTGGCGCCGTCGCGCGCACCATGCAGACTCCGAGCACGGACGGCGTGGTGCCGCCCGCGCCGCATATGGGCTAGCGTAACGAATGCGCATTACTTACGCTAGCTGATCGTGTAAAAGATCAAGTTCATCTTCCCTACCTGGATACGCGCCCCGGGGGGCAGCGGGTACTTCACGCCCAGGCGCAGGCGGCCATCGTTGAGGAACGTGGGGTTGTGCGGGTTGACGCTTTCGATAAAGAACGAGCCGCCTTGCTCGGTGATGCAGGCATGGTGGCGCGAAACGGTGGAGTCTTCTTCCAGCTCGTCCAGGTCCACCGCCAGCAGCCGGTTCTTGGACGGGTTGCGCCGGTCGCGGCGGCCGATGAGGGCGGGCTGCCAGACCAGGTCGAACTCGCTCAGGAAGCGGGTCTCCTGCAGGTAGGCGCGCTTGAGGCCCTTGCTCAGCCGCGAGCGCACGCCGCGCTCGATGGCGTCCAGGGTGCCGGTCTCTTCCAGCAGCGGCTCACAGACCAGCACGCTGCCCTCGCGCGCCGAGGTCTGATCCAGGGGCAGGTCGTCGGGCAGCTCGCGCCGCTCGCTCTCCAGCCGCAGCACATAGTTCCCATCCAGGTTGAACTTGTCCTTGATGGTGGCGATCAGGTTGGCCACCACCAGGCTGCTGCGCAGGTTGACGTGCTTTTGGCCGATGTTGTTGGCGTGGATGTCGATGGTGACGGTCATGCGGTCCATGTTAGTCCCCACCGGGCTTGGCGGTCTCGGCCTCGGGCGCGGGCTCGGCGCCGTTCGACCCACTGGCCTGGCCGTTAGACTGCCCATCGGCCTGGCCGTTCGTGGCCTCATCCACCTCGTACTCTACGCTGGCAAAGTTGCTGCCGTCGGGGATGGTGGCCGTCATGAACTGCTCGGTCACGCCCGACTGCATGGCCATCAACTTCTGGATCTCGGCCATGGCCTGGGAGGCCGCGATGGCGTCTGGCCCGCCGGGCACGGCGGCGCCCGCGCCGGGCGTCGC
>CAYUYN010000029.1:0-20238 GCA_964449185.1 uncultured Anaerolineales bacterium
CGAGCAGCCGGACCTGAGCATGTTGCCAAATGCAGTTGGAAAAGTGCGGCGCAAATACCTGAAGCAGGCTAACACACGCTTTGGGCAAGGTAGGCATGGGCACGCTTCGCGTCTTGGCGGAGTTTTGCCGTAGCTTACCCTGCTCTTTCATCTCTGACGAATGGATAAAGTCCAGCTAATATAGTTTATCCAGAATGGCGCTGGTAATTTTATCGGCGGCCAGCGCGGCTGCCGCTTCCATTTTCAACAGGCAGCCGGCGTACAGGCGCTCCAGGACCACCATCTCGCCGATTTTGGAGTACATCGAGGTGATCACGACTTTGTCGCCAAAAGAGGCCTGCAGGACAATGTCCGACACATGGGTAATTGGAGAACGGGCGTAGCTGGTGATGCTCATTGTGGTCGCTCCGCTCTCCCTGGCTTTGCGCAAAGTTGCCACGGTGTCTTTGGTGCTGCCGCTGTGGCTGAAGGCCAGCGCCACGTCCTGCGAAGTCAGCAGGGCGGCCGACATCATCTGAATATGCGGGTCATGATAAGCGGTGGTCAACTTGCCGATGCCGAGGAACATCTGGCTTGCGTCGAGTGCGATCACCCCGGAAGTGCCCACCCCATAAAAGTCGATCTTACGGGCGGCTGCCAGCAGGCTGCACGCCTGCTCCATGCTTTCCTCGTCGATGGACTGGATGGTGGCCTGAACCACCTGGGTGATGCGTTCGCCGATCGTGTGGGTCAGGCTGCCGATCGAGCCGACCTCGGCTCGAATCTTGTGAAAGCCATCCTGCAGCGCGTTCTCCTGGGCCAGAGAAAGCTTGAGCTCTTGAAAACCGCGCAGGCCTATCATCCAGCAAAAGCGACTGACCGTGGCTTCACTCACGCTGGCCCGTTCGGCCAACTCGGTGATCGAAAGGTAAATCACGTCGCGCGGGTGGCTGAGAATGTAATCGGCGATGCGCTGGTGTGACTTGGAGAGGGCTGCGTACTTTCCCCGGATCGTGATCAGCATATCGTGCCGGAGCGGGCCGTTTCGCTGCCTCTCGTTTGTCGGGTTCTCTGGACGGGTGGCCATTGAGCATCTCCCAAATGGAATGAACGTCATGGTTGAATAATAACGCCGAGATGAAAGTTATTTTCATTAGTATGGCACGGGCATCGAGGGTTTGTCAAAAGACAAAATCTACCATGATCATATATTATAACCTATATTTTCCTAAAATAGGCCGGATTCCATTGATTAAAGGGAGTAAGGCCACAAATAGGCTGATAAGAACGGACGTCAATATTGACTCTTTTGGTACTTGTGCTAAAATCATTTTCACAGAAGAAAATTTTCACCATATTCCTGTTCGCAATTCAATCGAGGAGAAAAGACATGATCGCGAAGCGTCCAGTTACCCGATTTTTTGGCCTGCTGCTGGGACTGACCCTGATCGTTAGCCTTGTCGGCTGCGCCACGCAGCCCCCAGGTACGGCCGTGGCCACCGAGGAGACCAGCACACTGGTGCCGGTCGAAGCTACCGCCATTCCGGCCACTGAGGAACCGGAGCAGGAGCCGGTCACCCTCACTTTTTGGCATTACTTCACTGACCGGGCGCCTCTCTTTGAGGAATACGCCGCAGAATACGAGGCCATGACCGGCGTGAAGGTCAAGATGGAGCTCATTTCGGGCGACGCGCTTGGGCAGAAATTCCAGGCCGCCGCCGAAGCCGGGACCCTGCCGGATATCTCGGCCGCCTGGGTCGGGGTGGGTGAAGGCATTGCCCCCTATGCCAAGGAAGGCATTATTCTCAATCTGAAGGACGACATGGCCGCCGGGTGGGGCGCCGAATTCGTACCGGCTTTGTTGAATTCAGCTTCCTTCCAGGAAGGTAATGCATTTGACGTCGAACCCGGCCCATACCTGATCCCGCTGGATGCCAACAACATGCAGTTTCTGTACAACAAGCAGTTGTTCGAGCAGGCCGGCATTGCCAATCCGCCTCAGACCTTCGAAGAGTTCCTGGAAGCCGGCACCCAATTGAAGGCGATCGGTGTGGCCCCATTTGTGTCCGGCTTCGGCTCGTGGGGCATCGCCGCCTTCGCGGCACCCTATCAATGGAGCATCATCGGCGCCGAGAACCTCGAGAAAACCTATGCGGGTGAAATGCCATACACCAGCCAGCCCTGGATCGATTTCCTTTCGGTCTTTGAAAAGATGGCTGACTCCGACGTGCTTGGCACTGGAATCGTCTCTTACGATTTCCCGGCGGCTGAGGCCCTGTTCGTGAACGGTCAGGCCGGGATGATCTTCGACGGCTCCTGGGCGATCGGCGTTTTCAACTCTCAGAACCCCGAGTTCCAGGAATACGGCGTCTTCTTCCCGCCGGCGCTGGCGGACGCTGAATACCCGGTCTACATCCCGGGCGGCGTGGGCTCCATGGCCTTCGTGGTCGGTACCTCGCCCAACAAAGACGAAGCGGTGAAGTTCATGCAGTGGATGACCGCAGCCGATCAGCAGGCCAAATATGCCACTTCCAGCTTCAACCTGCCGGCGAACATCAATGTGGCCGGTCAGGTGCCCATGACCGAGAACCTGACCACCTTTGCCGAAACCATGGACCAGACCGTTCCGACATTGGTGCACAGCATGAAACCAGCCGTCGAAACGACGTTAATTGCCGGTGTCCAGCGCATCCTGACCGGCCAGGCTACCGCCCAGGACGTGGCCGAGCTGATGCAGAAGGCGCACGAAACAGACCAGGTGCAGTAAATTTTCCGTAGTAAGGAGTAAGGGTTCATTCGACGGATCGAGTCACCTCTGCCGGATGAACCCTTCTCTTTTCCCTCACACCCCTCCTGTCGTGTACAGTAAATGTTATGGAGTGCAAGGCATGGAAGTTCAAATGACCAAACCAGGCGCCGAACGGTGGAAGGTGGGACAGGCTTGGAGGACAGCCTGGTCCCGCAAGCACCGCGATGAAACCAGCATGGGCTACGTTTTTATCCTGCCGGCCCTGATCTTGTTCCTGGTTTTTGGGATTTATCCTTTTATCCGAACCGTCATCATTAGTTTCACGGATTGGGATGGGATTGCTTCCAGGTATGCCTTCATCGGGCTGGATAATTACATCAAGGTATTTTCCGACCAGTTGTGGTGGAAGTCGATCCAGAACGGCTTGTTTTTTGCCAGCACGGCCATCATTTTCATGAACGGGATCGCGCTCGCCCTGGCAGTTGTGGTTGATCGCAACATCCGCGGTCAGTCGGTCTACAGGGCCATCTTTTACATGCCCACCATTCTGTCCGGAGTGGTGGTGGCCATTATCTGGAAGTGGCTGTACCAGCCCATTGGCGGACCAATCAACCAACTGCTGGAGCAGATCGGCCTGGGCAGCCTGGCCCCGGCCTGGCTGGCCGATGCCGGGACTGTCTTATGGGCGGTGGCGATCGCATCGATGTGGATGGGCATTGGCAGCCCGTTCCTCCTGTTCCTGGCCGGCCTGCAAAGCGTTCCAGTCGAACTGTACGAAGCCGGTAGGATCGACGGCGCCAACGACCGCCAGCTATTCTGGCACATCACCTTGCCGTTCCTGGTCCCGGTAACGACGATTATTAGCGTGTTGACCATCCTGGGCGCCATGCAGATGTTCAACCTGGTGCTGGCCATGACCAACGGCGGGCCCGGCTACGCTACCGAAGTGCCGGTGCTGCACATTTATCGCGAAGCCTTTAAGCTGTTCCACTTCGGGTATGCTACGGCCTTATCGATGATTTTCGGCATTTTGCTGTTTTCAATCTCCATTTTTCAATTGTGGTTGTCCCGCAAAATCGGAGTGCGCGCCGCATGAACGCACACGCGCCTCACAAAATGCTTTCCGTCGGGCGGGGTGCGCTGCACCTGGGCCTGATCCTTTGGGCCTTGGTATCCGTTCTGCCGATGATCTGGATGTTCTCAGCCTCCCTGCAGACCAACCAGGAAATATACAGTGGTATCCGGCTTATCCCGCAGTCGCTGAACTGGGACAACTACGTCCAGGCCTGGACGCAGGCCAAGTTCAGCACTTATTTCGGCAACAGCGTCTTTTACACCCTGACGGTCGTCCTGGGCACGGTCATCGTTTCTTCCATGGCGGCTTACGCCTTTGCGCGGCTGTCCTTCCCTGGCAAGAACCTGTTTTACATTGCCTTCCTGATCTTCCTTTTTATTCCCATTCCAGGATCCTTTATCCCGCTCTACGTTCTGCTGGTGAGGCTCGACCTCATCGATACCCGCATCGGCTACATCCTGCCATTGATCCAGTCCAACCTTGCGGTCAGCATCTTTATCCTGCGCAGCTTCTTTGAAGAACTTCCAAAGGAAATCGAGGAAGCCGCCCGGATCGACGGGGCGAGCCTGTTCCAGATCTACCGCCAGATTGCCCTGCCGTTGTCCAGTCCGGCCATCGCCACGATCATTATTTTTACGGCGCTGGGGGTCTGGAATGAATTCATTCTGGCCTTGATCGTGTTCTCCAATCGGGACCTCATGCCGCTGCAGGTGGGGATCATGACCTTCCAGGGCACCTTTTTCTCACAGTACGCCCTGATGATGGCCGCTACCAGCATCACCACTATCCCGGCCATCATTGTGTACATCTTTTTCCAGAAGTCGATTATCAAGGGCATCATGGCGGGAGCGACCAAAGGATGAGTATCGAGAATCCTCCCGCCGATCTGATTCTAGCGATCGACGGCGGGCAATCCAGTACGGCCTGCCTGCTCGGCCGCTCGGACGGCACCCTGCTGAGCTGCGGGATCGGCGGCCCCGCGGCCGTGCCCAGCGGGGAGGCATCCGATGCGCTAATGCAAGCGGCTCTCACGACGAGTGTCAACCAGGCTTTGGGCGCCGTATCACCCCGGCCCGGCGGAGTGGCGGCCGCTTATCTTGGATTGACAGGCGGCATGGACAGCGCCCTGCGCTTCTTACCGGAGCTGATCCAGGCTGACCGGACTTTGGCAGAGAGCGACGCAGTTGCCGCCTTGGCCAGCGGCATGTTTGGCGGTCCGGGCGCGGCCGTGATCGCCGGCACGGGCTGCGTAGCTTTTGCTCAGAATGGGCGGGGCGAGCGGTTCATTCGGGGCGGCTGGGGATATTTATTGGGAGACGAGGGCAGCGGTTTTTGGATCGGTTTGCAGGCCATCCGGATCGCTATCCGGTCCCAGGACGGATACCGCCCTCGCGCTCCGCTGGTCGATCAGGTGATGAAAGAACTGCAGGTCGACGACATGCGGGCGGTACAGGCCAGGATCTACAATGATGAGTTATCCCGTCCGGAGATCGCCCGGCTGGCGCCATTGATCATGCGCGCCGCCGAAGCCGGAGACGAACTGGCCGGGATGATCATCGACGAGGCCGCCTTCGAGCTGTTCTCCCTGGCCAAAGCGATCTGTACTGCCGCCCAGCTCAGCGAACCCCGCGAACGGGTGATCGTGCCGGCCGGCGGCATTTTGAAACCGACAACGCCGGTTTTCGCCCGCTTCACCCGGCTGGTGCACGACCGGCTGCCAGATTTTCAGGTAGTCTCACCGCGCTTTCCTGCCGTCGTTGGCGCCTTCATCCTGGGACTCAAACTGGCGGGAATCCCCATCACGCCGTTCGTTGTTGACCGGATTGAAGCGACGATAGCACTGCTGCCCGCCCACTGCTTGAAGTGAAAAAATATCAAACCGAAACGATTATTAGTAAGGAGCCATCACTATCATAAAGAAAATCTACCCTCAACTGGAAGCCATTCGTCACGGTCTGGTCGTCTCCTGCCAAGCCGGCCCTGAAAGCCCGCTCAACGATCCTGCCATGATCGCGGCGCTCGCCAAATCCGCCGAGATGGGCGGTGCGGTCGGTTTCCGGGTCGACCGGCCAGAGAATGTGGCCGCCGTGCGCAAGGTCAGCCCATTACCGATTATCGGCATCAACAAGGTCCACACACCCGGTTACGATCTTTACATCACGCCGACTTTCTCGTCCGCCCAGGCGGTCGTGGCATACGGCGCCAACCTGCTGGCCATCGACGCTACCGGCCGGCTACGCCCCGGCGGGGAAACTTTCCGAGAGGTCGTTGAAAAGGTGCACGAACTTCTCAACGTGCCGGTCATTGCGGACGTGGGGACCATCGAACAGGGTTTGCAGGCACTGGAAGACGGTGCGGATAGCGTCGCCACCACGATGTCGACTTCCGCTCCCTACGGCCATCCAGCCGATGGCCCTGGGCTGCACATCGTGCGCGCCCTGGTCAAAGTCACCGACCACCCCATTATCGTCGAGGGCCAGATCTGGACGGCGGTCGAGGCGCGGGCCTGCTTCGAGGCCGGGGCCTACGCCATTGTGATCGGGTCGGCCATCACGGTGCCGCAGTTCATCACCCAGCGCTTCGTGCGGGCCATCCAGTCGGTCGAGGAGATATAGATGAGCGCAGAGATCGAGCGTTATGTCACAACTCTACAGCTTAAGATTGGGGCGCTATCGGAGGCAAATGGCGCGGCTTTAGACCAGGCTGCGGATCTGTGCGCCGAGGCCCTGGCGTCTCGGCAGGTCATCCACATTTACGACACCGGCCACATCATTTCGCACGAACTGATCAACCGCACCGGTGGTCTGGTGGCATATGCGCACCTGTCATTCAAGGGCAGGTTGGAAAATCGGAATGTATGGCGCGACGCCCAGCCGGGGGCGGGGGCGAGCCCGGAGCAGGTCCTCGCCGCGGAGCGCGGGCTGATCGAGTGGTTGTTCGGCCAGGGCACACTGCAAAAAGACGACGTGATCATCATCGGCTCTGTATCCGGGATCGGGCTGCGGTTGGTGGAATTGGCGCTGCAGGCGAGTGCGCGCGGCTTACACGTCATAGCGGTGACCGCCCCGCGCTTCTCTAGTGAGTTGGTCTCCAAGCACCCCTCCGGTCGCCGGCTGTACGAAGTGGCCGAAGTCGTGCTCGATAACTTTGCTGAATACGGCGACTCGTTCTTCTCGATCCCAGGTATCGACCCCAAGCTCTGTCCGCTATCGGGCATCTCGGCCACTGTCCTGATGTGGTCGCTGACGGTTGGCATCGTAGAGCGGCTGGCGGCGCGCGGCCTGCAGCCAAGCATTTACGAGAGCGTGAACGGCCCGAACGGCCCGGCGGAAGTTGAGCAGATCGAGCGCCAGTATGCCCAGAAAGGCCTGTAAGTGGATTCGCCCTATTATCTGACGTATCTGGAAGAAGTGCAGCGTTTGATCGAACAGGCGAAAGAGCAGTCTGGCGCGGTAATTACGGCTGCGGCGGACCTGATTGCGTCAGCCATCGCCAGCGAAAGAGTTTTATTCGTCTTCGGGCCTTCTCACGCCGGTTTAATGGTGCAGGATCTTTTCTACCGGGCGGGCGGACTGGTGCCGATCGAGCCGATCATGCCGGGCGGATTAATGCTCAACGAGCGTCCCATCACCCGCACGTCCGCCCTGGAGCGTCTGCCGGGCTTTGCCGAAGCTATTTTGAAGGACATTCCCTTACAGTCTGGAGACGTGCTGCTGATTGCGTCCGTATCAGGGCGCAACCCGGTTATCACGGAAATGTGTCGCCTGGCTCAAAACAGAGGAGCGCGGGTGATTGCCCTTACAAATCTGGCATATTCGAGCAGCGTATCGGCTCGGACAGGAGATGCCCGCCTGTTTGAGCTGGCTGACGTGGTGATCGATTTACCGGGACGGATTGGCGATGCGGTCGTTGCACTGCCCGGGCTTGAGCAGCGTGCCGGCCCGACTTCGACCGCGGTCGGCTGCGCCATTTTGCAGGGATTAATGGTTGAAGTTTCCGCCCGTCTATTGGAGAAAGGAGTCGAACCGCCTATCCTGATGAGCGCCAATCTGGATGGGGGTGATGAAAGAAATCAGCGCCTGTTCGAAATCTATCGGTCGCGGCTCAGTTACTTGTGAGGATGTAAAGGACAGTGGTGTCAGATGCCCAAAGACTGGGCGCTCTCTTAGCTGGTGATGGTGAGCCCCCGGTCGTCATAAGTGACCAGCAGCAAGAGCTTCCGCGACTGGGGGTGAAGTCTTCAATGATCCCGTCCTGGCCACCGCTGTGTTAGTACTACTTTGTCAGATTGACCTGCTACACTGGGGGGCATGGCCAACGAAAATCGCCTGGCCCAAGCCCCCGAAGAACCGATCCCGGAACTGGACGAGTTCCTGAGCCTGTTCCAGCTCAAATTCCGTCGGCGCGAGAGCCGCGAAGCGACTGAGCGCTACGTGACCGGGTTGCTGACGGACCATCCCAACAAGAACTGCGACACGCTGCGCGTCGGGCACGCTGGGCAAGGTGGCCAACTGTCAGGTGACGGTCAATTGCCACTGCGCCGAGCGCACACTGGCTTGATCGGTCGCCACCCGGCTGTACTTGCCTGAAGATTGGGCTAACGACCCCGAGCGGCGCCGGACGTCACTGCCGGCGATCCATCGACGCATCGCGGATCGCTTGCGCGAGCTGGCCATTCGCGAGTTACTTATGCGCCACGGTTATCCGTAAGGCATCTGACAAAGTAGTACTAGCCTAAAAGCGAGTCACATCCAAAAGAAACCGATGTTCCTCGCGATGCGGCGCCGTCAGGTCGCCGTAGGTCTGCGCCGCCCAGGCGCGCAGCTCGCCGATGGTGCGCTCGAAAACCTCGTCCGGCACTTCCCACGTATCCGAAAGCACGCGGCTGGCGATGCCGTCCACCACGCTCAAGGGTGTGATGGTCGTCTGGTAGCGGGTCACCACCACTTCCTCCACCTGGGCCCCCATGCCGCGCAGGGCCTCCACCAATTCCTCGCGTGACTGGATGCCCGGCCGCCGCCACTCGGCGCCGTGCGCCTCCACCCGGCTGCGCCAATAGTTGCGCAGCGCCTGGTCCACCGAGTCGTCGGCGTGCCAGTGCCAACTGTTCACGTAGGCGCTGCCGGGCCGCAGCACGCGCTTGAACTCCCGCAAAGCCTCGCGCCAGCGGCCCACCAGGTGCAGCACATGAATGGTCAGCAGCCCGTCGAACTGGCCGGCGGCGAACGGCAGGTGCACGGCGTTGGCCTCGGCCAGCCGCACCGCCGGCTGCTTCTCGCGCAGCCGCCGCAGCATCGGGCGCGCCAGGTCAATACCGGTGAGGT
This sequence comes from uncultured Anaerolineales bacterium, assembly GCA_964449185.1. Taxonomy (GTDB): domain Bacteria; phylum Chloroflexota; class Anaerolineae; order Anaerolineales; family UBA6663; genus CAYUYN01. The sequence goes on from CAYUYN010000029.1 coordinate 9,128, forward strand.
TCGCGCCGCGCTGGAGCAGCGGCACGCTGATGCGGCCCGTGCCCGCGCCGACCTCCAGGATCAGCGCCCCCGGCTGCGGCTGGACAAAGCGCTGAATGGCGTCGATGCCGTCGGTAGCCAAGGGTGCGGGCAGGTCACGCGTGGCGTCGTAGTAATCGGCGGCGCGGTCAAAGGCACGATCGCTCATGGATCAATCCACCGTCGCCACGACCTCGCCCATGCCGCTCACATCATAGCCCGGCAGGGCCGCGACCTCGGCACGGAAGCGCGGATCGTGCAGCAGTCCCAGCAGCGGGCGGAGCAGGGGGATGTCATAGTAAACGCGCGGGATCACCAGGTCGTAGCGCTCCTTGAAGAGCGGCACAAAGTCCAGGTTGAGGGCGCGCGCCGCGGCGGCAATGCCCAGCCCGCAGTCGGCTACGCCCGAGGCCACGGCGGCCGCCACGGCCAGGTGGGTGTACTCCTCGCGCTCATAGCCCTTGATCTCCGCCGGCGCCAGGCCGATCTTGCCGATCTCAAAGTCCAGCAGCACGCGCGTGCCGGCCCCGCGCTGGCGGTTGACAAAGGCCAGGCCCGGCTGGGCCAGGTCCGCCAGGGTGCGCAGCGCGCGCGGGTTGCCCGGCGGCACGATCAGTCCCTGGTCGCGGCCCACCAGTTGCACCAGCACCACCGGCGTATCTGGCAGGTAGCGCTGGATGTAGCTGACGTTGTATTCGCCGGTGTCCGGGTCGAGCAAATGGCTGCCGGCCAGGTGCGCTTCGCCCCGGCGCAGGGCTACCAGGCCGCCCTGGCTGCCCACGTTGGCCGAGGCCAGCCGCACCGCGCCGCCCGGAGCTTGCGCTTGTGCGCCCGCGTCCGCCAGGAACTGCGCCAGCAAATCAAGCGTGAGGTCATGCGAGCCGATGGCCACCAGCGTGCGCTCGATTTCAGCGGGCGAGCGGTACAGCCGCACGGTCACGGTCTCACCGGCATTGAGCCCTTCGTGGTGGCGGGGGATGACCACCAGCCCGTCGGCGCGCACCAGCGAACTGATGACCCCGGCGCCGCGCGAGAGCGGCGTGGCCACCACGCGCTCGCCCACCCGTCCCACCGTGACGCGCACGTATTCGTCGTCGCCCAGCGGCGACAGGATCTTGCGCGTAATCACGGCCTGCAGGGTGGGGGGCTGCCGCGGCGGGCGGCCCTGCCAGCGTGCCAGCAGCGGCTCCACAAAAATCTCACCGGTCAGCGCGGCGCTCACCGGGTAGCCAGGCACGCCAATGATGGGGACCGAGCGCGCGGTGCCATCGTCGCGGCCTTCTAGCTTCACCAGCCCAATGATGACCGGGTGTCCGGGCCGCACGGCCACGCCATGCACCAGCAACTGCCCCAGCGACGCCACGACCTTGGCCGAAAAATCCTCGGAGCCGGCTGACGACCCGGCGTTGAGCAGCACCAGGTCGTGCTCCTGCGCGGCTTCAGCCACCGCGGCGCGGATGCGGTTGAAGTCGTCGGGCACAATCGGCCAGCGCTTGGCCTGGCCGCCCCATTGCTCCACCTGGGCCGCCAACACTAGCGAGTTGTATTCCAGAATGTCGCCGGGCCGCACCGGGCTGCCCGCGGGCACCAGCTCGGTGCCGGTGGGGATGACGGCCACGCGCGGCCGCCGCCGCACGCTCACCTGGCCGTGGCCGCTGCCGGCCAAAGCGCCCAGGTCCACCGGCCGCAGGCGATGGTTGGCGGGCAGCACCAGCTCGGTGGCCACCATGTCCTCGCCCATGGACCGCACGTGGCTCCAGGGGGTCACGGCGGCGCGGATTTCCACCGCGCCCGTCGGGCTGGGCGGGGTCTCGACGACTTGGACATTTTCAATGGGGATAACGGCATCGGCCCAGGCGGGCAGGGGGTCGCCCGTGTCGACATACTGGGCCTGCACCTTTGCGCCGGCCAGGGCACTGGGCAGCGCCAGCCGAACGGGCTGTGCCTCCGAGGCGGCCGCCGTCTCGCGCGCCCGCACGGCATAGCCGTCCATGGCGGAGGCATGATAGTGCGGGGCCGACAGGCGCGCCCAGACCGCCGCGGCCGTCACCCGACCCGCGGCCTGGTCGAGGCCCACCACCTCGCCGGGCAAGGGCTGCCACAGCCCGGCCGCCTCCAGCGCGCTCGTCAGGCGCCGCCAGGCCTCCTCCAGGGGAATATCTTCGAGGTAAATTATTCGTTGATCTCGAACTTGTACACCAGGCTGTTGTTGCCGACGGCGTAGAGAAAGTTGTCGTCGTCAAAGGTGATGCCAAAGACAAAGCCGCGGTCGGGGACGTCGAACACGTTGAGATAGCGGCCGTTGTCGTCAAAGACCTGGATGCCTTTGGAGTCGGTGACGTAGATGCGGCCCTGCTTGTCCACGGCGATCGCTTGCGGCGAGGCAAACAAGCCCGGCTCGTCGCCTTTGCCCCCAAACTGATTTTGGAAAGTTCCGTCGGGCGCAAAGCGAAAGACCGCGTTGTGGAAGGTCCCCAGCGCGTAGATGTCGCCGTTGCCGTCCGCTACCAGTCGCATATGGGTATCGTTGTCGCCCGTGATCGAGCTGATGGGCTCCGGCAGCCGCAGATCGATCGCGCCGTCGCGGTCAAACCGCACGATGTTTTCACTGCCGGCCGCGCTCCAGGCCACCAGGAGGCCGCCGTCGGCCGTCACGGTCACGGCGCCAAAGCCGTGCGTGCCCTCGTACTCGATCTGCCCCAGCAGATCACCGGTTGCGCCTTCGTAATAGTACAGTTGCGTGCCGGCGACGGTGTAGACCGTGCCATCCGGCGCGACCGCCATCGAGGTCAGGACGCCGTCGTCCTTGCCCGCCGACCATTGGGTCACGAAGGCGCCGTCCGCGTCAAAGACCTGCACGCGGTGCTCCTCCCACTCGCCCACGTAGATATTGCCGTCACCGTCCACGCCGATGTGGCGCGGATCGTGGAAGGTGCCGCCGCCGGTGCCCTCACCGCCAAAGGACAACACCGGGCTGGCAAAGCCGGGCGTGGGTTCAATCGTCGCCGTGGCCGCCGGCGCCGGCCGCGTGGCGGATGCCGGCGCCTCACCCGTCAACAAACGGTTGACGCTGTCGGGCAGCCCCAGCCCGTCGCCGCCAAGCAACGTGCCCAGAAACGGCAGCAGGGCGCCGCCGGTGGCGAGCAGGGTGATGAGGAGGCCCAGGCCGGCGGTCAGCAAGACGCTTAACACGATGCAGCCGATGCTGCGGCCCGGGTTGCCCGTGATGATGACCGGCTGGATGGACTGCATGGGCTGGTGGACGGTTTGGACGGTGGGGATAAAGGTGGGGCCGCCCATGTTGGCGCTGGGACCACGATCCACCTGGAGGGTGGTGGGCGTGCCCATGTACATCACCTGCACCGACTGCCCCGCCGCCAGCCGGTCAACCGCATCTTTGGCCTCGGCCAGCCCGCTGCCAAACAACTGGCGGTAGAGCTTGATGGCCTCGAGCGTGTTGCCGGCGCGGATCAGGTTGCCCATCTCCTTCAGCTGCTGGCTCTGGCCCATCAGGTTGGCCATGCCCGGCGAGTTGGCGCCCATGCCGCCCACGACGTTGGGGGTTACGGAGGGCTTCGGGGTGCGCATCTCCTCCGGCACGATGACGGTGTTGTAGCAGAACTGGCACCTGGTGGTCGCCGCGCCCTCTTCCACACTCAGCGAGGCCCCGCACGATGGGCAGGCGAAAACAACCGGTTTAGGCATGCACTTCCTCCAAGCGCGGCGCGGCCCTGCACGGGCGGCCGCGGCAGCTCGCAGCGGATGAGACGGTTCCTAGAATAGCCTGACTTCCACCGTTTCGCCAGTGGCGATTCCGTTGGCGTCCATGGGGATCACCAGCATCCCGTCGGCAAAAACCAGCGTGAATATCTGGTTGGACTTGCCAAAGACCGGCTCAGCCCACCACTCCTGGCCGGCGGCGCCTGGGCGCTGCGCCAGCCGCGCCGGCACGTAGTCCACCCGTCCGGCCTGCGAGGCCACGTTGTGGGTCAGGCGCGCGCGCACGCTCTGGCGCGCCGGGGGTTGGGCGCAGCCCTGCAGCCGGTAGAGGGTGGGTACCACAAACAGGTCGGCAATCACCATGGCCGACACCGGGTTGCCCGGCAGCCCAAACACCGGCTTGCCGTCTGCCACGGCCAGGATCGTGGGCTTGCCCGGCTTGACCGCCACCCCGTGCACCAGCAAGCCCGGCTGGCCCAGCCCCGCGATCACGTCGCCGGTCATGTCGCGCACGCTCACCGAGCTGCCCGCCGAAAGCACCAGCGCGTCAGCGCCGGCCAGCGCGGCCTCGGCGGCGGCCTTGAGCGCCGCGAAGTTGTCCGGCGCGATGCCGGCCCGCACGGGCACGCCCCCGGCCTGGGCGATCTGCCCGGCCACGCTGTAAGAGTTGACGTCCCGCACCTGGCCCGGTGCGGGCTCGGCCTGGGGTACCACCACCTCGTCGCCGGTGGCCAGCAGGGCCACGCGCGGCCGGCGCGCCACTGTTACTTCCGTGAGGCCCAGCGCCATCAGCCCGCCCAGGTCTTGCGGCCGCAGCCAATGGCCGGCCGGCACCACCGGCGCGCCGCGCGCGATGTCGTCGCCCACCCGCAGCAGATTCTCGCCCGGGGCTACGGCTTTGAGCACCTCGATCTCCTGCTCGCCGACCTTCTGCGTCAATTCGATCATCACCACGGCGTCTGCCCCGGCCGGCAGCATGCCCCCGGTGTGCACCAGCGCCGCCTGGGCCGCGCCAACCGGGAAGTCAGGCGCGCGGCCCATGGGGGCTTCGCCCACCAGGGTGAGGTAAGCGGGCAGGGACTGGCTGGCGCCATACGTGTCCTGCGCGCGGACGGCATAGCCATCCATGGTCGAGCGGATGAAGGCCGGCACGGAGGCCGGGGCCGTCACGGCCTCGGCGGTCACGCGCCCGAGTGCCTCGGCCGTGGGGATGACCTCCCGCGCGGGCCGGGGCGGCAGGTGCGCCCACAACTTTTCCAGCGCGGCCTCAGGCGAGAGGACGGTGAAGAATTCCGGCACGCTAGCGGTCCCCGAAGATACCGCGCCAGGCGGCGGCGTCCATCGGCGCGATTTGGGTGAGCGCCAGGTTTTCGCAGACATGCTCGGCGCGGCTCATGCCCACCAGCGCCGCCGTGACGCCCGGGGTCGAGCGCACAAACTGCAGCGCGCGCCCGGCGTCGTTCAGGCGGTCATCGAACTTGGCGCGCAGGCTGTCAGGCAGACGGCCCAGGAGCCGGCTCTGGAGCAGTGAGGCCGAGGCGATGACGCTGACGTTCTGTTCGGCGGCCGCCTCGAGCAGGTTGGTGAGGCCCTGTGCGCCCGGTTGGTTGCGGCGGCCAAGTGCTTCGAGCATCTGCAGGTTGAGCGGCAGCTGCACCGCGCGCAGGTGATGGCGGTCGCCGGCCACGTCGCGCGCCACCTCCAGCACCGTTTGCAGGGAGAGGTAGTCCGGCGCTTCCGGGGCTGCGCGGTAGCCGTTCCAGGTGGCGGTGCCGTAGGCGGCGATGTGCCCTTGCGCCACGGCCACCTCAAAAGCAGCAAAGGCCTCGCGCAGGCGCTGGCGAAAGTCGTTGTCGCCCACGGCCGCCCGCTGGCCTTCCGGGTTGTGCAGGTAGTAGAGGTCGAGGCACTCCAGCTGTAGGTTCTCGCGGCTCTGCGCAATCTGGTGCCGCAGGTAGGCCGGCGCCATGCAGTGCCCGTCGACGATCTCTTCCGGCTGAACCAGCCCCGGTCCGATAAAGTTATCGTGGGCCCACTGGTCCGGGTCCGCCGGCCAGCGCCCGTCAAACGAGAGGTAGGCGCCCTTGGTGCAGACTACCACCTCGGCGCGGCTCACCTCGCCGGCCGCCAGGGCCTGTTGCAAAGCCGCGCCAATCGCGCGCTCGCTGCGCTGGAAGCGATAGTTGCTGGCCGAGTCGATCAGGTTGCCCCCGAGTTGCAGGTAGCGGCGGATGGCGTCGCTATAGGCCTGGTCGGTGGCCGCGTCGGGGTCCCCCAGGTAGGTGCCCAGGCCGATAGACGCCACCGTCAGCCCGTCCCAGCCGGGCCGGTAGAACTCGGCGCCGGGATGCCGGGCGGCCAGCGCGAACGTGCCGGCGGGGGTGGCGCGCGTGCCGAAGGCGGTCGTCATGCCCCCAGCACCCAAAAGCTGAAGGCCGTGTAATACGATGTCAGGGCGAAGATGACGATGGCCAGAAAGGTCAGGCGGGTAAAGCTCACCGAGTCGCCGCGCTGCATGCGGCGGATCTGGCCGATCTGCACCAGCACCAGCGGCGCGGCCAGGACTGCCCCCAGGGCCACCCGCGCGTCCAAGCCTAAAAAGGTGGCCAGGGCCGCCAGGCCGATGGCCAGCACCAGCGCGGCATTGTGCACGCGCGCGCCCACCCGACGGCCGAGCCGCACCAGCAGGGTGTGCTTTCCGGCCGCTTCGTCGCTCAGGAAGTCGGGGAACTCAAACGCCATCAGCATGGCGAAGTGCAGCAATATCAGCGGGGCCACGGCCAACAGCAAGGTCACGCTGGGGCGGCCGGCCTGCAGCAGGTGTCCCAGGGCCGGCACCAATCCGGCCACGACAATCGAGGCGCTTAGCTCGCCATAGCCGGTGCCGGCCAGCGACAGCGGCGGGCTGGAATAAAAGAAGGCGCCTAGGAACATGAGCACCATGACCGCCCATACGCTGGGCGCCACGCTGTATTCCAGCCCCAGCCAGATGGCGGCGCCGGTGGCCAGCGCCAGGCACACGCTGGCGGCCAGGAAGGTGGTCTCGCGCGAGATGCCCCCGGCCGCCAGGATGCCGCTGCCGCCCGAGAAGGGGGTACGGCTCTTGTTCAGCCGATCCGTCTCCACGTCCCAATATTCGTTGAGGTAATGCGTCATCAATTGCAGGCTGGAGACATACAGTTGGCCAATGAGGTAGGTGTTCCAACTGATGGGGTAGCCCTCAAAGCGGGCAATGAGCGCGCCCAGGGCATACAGAATCACACCCCCGCCCAGGAAGTGGGGGCGTGAGAGGCGGATGAAGGCGATGAGCTTATTCAACATGGATCACAATCCGGGCGCGCCGCGCGCCTGGACATTGGCCGGCCCTCGTCAGCGGTTGACGATAGACCAATCGAACCCGATGTGCGGGTCGTCAAAGGCGATGCGCTGTTCGTCGGGGTGAGCGGGATCGTACGCCTGGGTCACATGGTAGAACAGGATGACCGGCTTGTTGCCCAGCACCTGGTAGCCGTGGGCCAGCCCGGCCGGGATCAGGACGAGCACCGGGTTGTCTTCGCCGGCGTAAACCACTTGTGTCACGCCGCAGGTGGGCGAGTCGGGCCGGCGGTCGTACAGCACCACGCGCGCCATCCCGTCCACGATATACCACAGGTCGTCCTGGTGTTGGTGCCAATGAAAGGCCTTGATGACGCCCGGGTAGCTCTTGGTGACGGCCGTCTGGCCAAAGCGCTTGAGCAGGTGGTCGTCGTCGCGCAGCACCTCGCGGAAGTAGCCGCGGTCGTCGGCGTGCGTGACCAGTTTCTTAATCACCACAGCGTGAATGGCGGGCATGCAGGGTCCTGGGTGGGGAGTGTCAGCCGCGCAGCGCGCGCTGGAGCTCTTCGGCGTGCTGGCGGCGGTGTTCGGTGATGCGGAAGAAGAACTGCTCCACCGTCAGCACATCCCCGCGCGCGTGGCGGCCGGTCTTATCCAGGGCGGCCTCGTCCAGGTTCTCGAGCGTGCTCAGCACTTCCGCGTGGCCGGCCGCGATCTGCTCCAGCAGCGCGGGCACGGTTTTGTCGGCCTGCTTCTGCACCGAGCGCCGGTTAAAGCGCGCCAGGTCAAAGTCGTCGGGCACGGTGATGCCGCCCGCTACCAGGCGCGTGATCTGGCCCAGTTGGCCGCCCTCGGAGGCCGCCACGTGCGCCAGCACATCGCGCGCGGTCCAGGGCGCGTCATCTTCGGACGGCGCGCCGGCTTTCCACTCCGCGTCGCTGAAGCTGTTGAAGATGGCCAGGCCGACGGCGTGGTCGGCCAGGATCGTTTCGCGCAGTTTGTTTTTGCGTTCGCTCATGGGCCTCTCGCGTGGGGTTCGGGTTATTGGCCGACAGGCTGCGCGTTGTTGTGCGGCACCGGCTGTCCGGTCTCCAGCGCCTTGCGCACGTCTCGCTCGTGCAGCATGTTGTGCCGGTAGACCAGCTTGAGCATCTGCTCCAGCGGCACGTTGCCAAACCAGGGGTGCCGCCCGATGCGGTCCAGGTCCGCGTCCACCATCCCGCGCACCAGGTCCACCGTCTCGGCGCGTGCTTGCGCAAAGCGCGTCGCCAGGTCGCTGGCGGCGCCGCCGCGCAGGCCGCTCACCGCAATGGCATTGAACTCGTCGATGACGAAGTCTTCGGGCGCGCCCCTGCCGCCGCCGAGAATCTGCAGCCCGTAAAACTTCAGGGTCTGCTCGGCGCTTACAAAGTGCGCCAGGATGTCGTGTACGCGCCAGGTGGGGCCGGTGAGGTACACCTGCTGCTCCAGCGCCGCCGGCCCCAGGCTGCTGAAATACGCGACCGTCTTCTGGCCTTCTTCAGTCAAACGTTTGACGATCAGTTCCTGGCGATTGGACATGAGCGGGTCACGCGATCCGTCGGCCGCCGTCGACCACCAGGGTCTCGCCGGTGATGAAGTCGGCCTCCAATAGGAACAGGGCGGCGCGCGCCACATCATAGCCCGAACCGGTGTGTTTGAGAAGGGTGCGTTGGCCCAGGCCGTGCCAGGTCTCGTCGCTCCAGTCGTCCGGCTTGATGACCGGCCCCGGCGCGATGGCGTTCACGCGGATCGTGGGCGCCAGTGCCTTGGCCAGCACCTGGGTCAGCATGATCAGCCCGGCCTTGCTCACCGAGTGCGCCGGGTAGCGCGCCCATGGCTGCAGGCCCGACAGGTCGGCGATGTTGACGATGGCGCCTCCGCCGCGGGTCCGCATGGATTGCGCCGCGCGCTGCGCGCAAAAGAAGGGCGCGCTGAGGTTGAGGTCGAGGCTGCGCTGCCAGTCCGCGCGTGTCAGGGTCAGCACGTCGCCCGGCTCCATGTTGGCGGCCGAGTTGACCAGCACGTCCACCCCGCCAAAGGCGGCCTCGGCTGCCTCGAAGACGGCCTCCACGCCCTCCGGCTCCACCAGGTTGGCCTGCACGGCGATGGCCTGGACCCCCAGCGCGCGCAGCTCGGCCAGGGTGCCGGGCACGGCCTCGGTCGTGCTGTGGTAGTGCACGACGATATTCGCGCCGGCCTGCGCCAACGCCAGGGCCATGGCCTTGCCCACGCGGTGCGCGGAGCCAGTGACGACGGCGGTTTTATTGCGTAGGACCACGGTAGGTCACGCGGGCGAAACAAGCAGAGCAGGGGCTTGCGGCGCCCGCTCTGGTGAAAGCCGCTTACTGCTGGACGATAACCGGCGTGCCATAGGTGGACCAGTTGAAGGCCCATTCGGCTTCGGGCGTCTGCATGTTCACGCAGCCGTGGCTCATGGGCGTGCCGAAGTTGCTGTGCCAGTAGGTGCCGTGCAGTCCGTATCCCTTGTAGAAGTACATGGTATAGGGCACGTTGGCCAGGTCGTAGCCGGGGCCGCGCATGCGCGTGGACACGTAGCGGGCATAGATGTAGAAGGTGCCGGTCACGGTGGGCGTGCGCCAGGTGCCGCTGGAGACCAGCGACGACCGCACCAGGGTATCGCCCTCAAAGGCGTAAATCATCTGGTCTGACAGGTCCACCACGAAGCGCTTGCCGCCGGCCGCCTCGGCGGGCGGGGGCGGGGGGTTGCCCACCGGCGGCACGGTGCTGCCCGAGCCGTTGGGGATGATCAGCCGCTGCCCGGTGTAGATGCGCGTATCGGGCAGCCCGTTGGCCGACTGGATGGCGGGCCACGCAACGCCGTAACGGATGCCGATCTTGTTCAGCGTGTCGCCGGCCTGCACGATGTGGATGATCTGCCCGCCATTGTTGGCCGGCGGGTTATCGGCCGGCGGGGGCACGGGCGTCGCCGCCGGCGGCGGGTTCGGGTTGGGGTTCGGGCTGCCGGCCATGGGGATCACCAACTTCTGGCCGGTGTAGACCGTGGTGCCCGCGATGTTGTTGGCGGCCTGGATCTTGGTCCAGGTCATGCCGTAGCGCAGACCAATGGTGAACAGGGTCTCGCCGCTCTGCACCACGTGGATGACCGTGCCGCCGCTCGGCGCGGGCGGCTGGTTGTTGGCCGGCGCGTTGGGGTCGGGGACGATGAGGGTCTGCCCCGCGTAAATCCGGTCGCCCGAGATGCCATTGGCGGCGCGGAGGGCGTCCATGGACACCCCGAAGCGCACCGAGATCCTGAAGATGGTGTCGCCCGGCTGAACCACATAATTCTGAGAATCAGCAAAGGCAGCGCCGGTGCTGAGCAGCAGCAACACCAAGGCTATAAAACTCGTCAGAAGCGTGCGTTTCGTGAAGCGGGGGAACATGGCGAAAACTCCTGTCTTGGGACGCCGCGCAGCCAAAGGCGCGTCATAACGGTTAGTCTATCATCAGACGCAAAAGATGCAAATGTCGTTCCAGACAATGTTCACCCAAAACGGAGGCGCGGGCCCCATTGGGGTCCGCGCCTCCGTTGTGGTGATTTCATCCCTGAAGCCGCCGCTATCTGCGCACGAGGTTCGACAAGAAAAACCACACGTTCGCCGGGCGCTCGGCCAGCCGCCGCATGAAGTACGGGTACCACTCGGCGCCATACGGCACATACACCCGCAGCGCGTAGCCTTCCTTGGCCAGCTTGTCCTGCAGGTCGCGCCGGATGCCATACAGCATCTGAAACTCAAAGCACTCACGCGGGATGGCCTTTTCGGCGGCGTAGGCCTGCACCGCTTTGATCATCTTCTCGTCGTGTGTGGCAATGGCCGGCACCGGCGGCACTCGACCCGCACCATTGGCCGGCGTCTGCAGGCGCGCGTGGTCCAGCAGCACCTGCGCCAACCGCACAAAGTTCGCGTCCACCTCGGCCTTGCGCGGGAAGGCCTTGTCCGGCGGCTCCTTGTAAGCGCCTTTGCACACGCGCACGCGCGACTTCTCGGCCAGCACGGCTTTCAGATCGTCGCCGG
>CAYUYN010000030.1:0-20181 GCA_964449185.1 uncultured Anaerolineales bacterium
CTCGCCCCAGCGCTGGAGGCGCGCCCCCCAGCCGCGCGGCGGCTGCTCGGGTTCCGCGCGCAGCGGCCCGTGCGCGTGAGGCAGGAACTCGCGCGCCCAGGTGTTGGCCGCCTGCATCTCGGCATAGACGGCCAGCCCCACCAGCGGCACCATCTGTTGCAGGTCGTGGGCGGCATACAGGTTGCGCTGGGTCTGCGCCAGCGCGCTGTGCGCCAGCACGTAGTTGGGGCACAGCCCCACCCCGCGCAGCCGCGCCAGGCGCACCACAACCACCGCCAGAGCCCGCGCCAGCCACACCCGGCCGGGCGCGGTGACCAGCAGAAAGTCAATGTCGTCCCCCGGGGGCGAGTTATCCACCGCCAGCGCGCCGGTGACGGCCACCAGGCGCACAAAGGGCAGGCAGCCCAGCCGGTAGCCCCAGCGCCGGGCGTGCTCCCACAAGGCCGCCGAGTGCCGGCGGCGCTCATCGCGCACGGCGCCGATGGCCTCCCGGTCGCGCAGGGTGACATAGCCATTCACCCGGGTGACGCGCTTCGTCAGCCAGGGCGATGAACGCAGGGCCGCCTCGATGACCTCGGGCGGGGTCGAGGAGGCGGTCGGACTGGCAATCAGGTAATGATGGATTTCGGCCGGTGTCAGGGGGTAGTCAAAGACATCGGCATACAGCAGCGTGCGCAGGATGGCGTCGTCGGGCTCGGGGGTCTGCATCGGTAAAGAATCGGGCGTGGACACCACGACGGCGGGCGCCTGGTGGATCAGCAGTTCTACGTTCATACGTACCAGGCACTTTTGTGCATTTCGCAGGTGAGATTGTACCCAGGAGTGGCTGGCGTTGTCTAGGGGCGCGCTTGGCCGCGAAACTTGTAGGAGCGCCTTCCAGGCGCGATCCTGTTTGCGAAACAGGCGGGCCCGCCCGCGAACGCCGCCTACCCACCCACCGTCGGGCTGGCGCGGAAGCCTTCCAGGTGCGCGTCCAGGTGCGCCAGCAGCGCCTCAAAATCGGCGGCGTCCAGCTCGGCGCCGGTCTCCCAGCGGGTGTGCTCGGCCGCCAGGAACAACGCATCGCGCCCGCCCAGCGCCTGCTTACCCTTGTCGGCCGAGCGATGCAGCTCGTAGAAGGGATAGTCGGCCGCCAGGGCTGCGGCCTTGGCCGGCGGCATAAAGCTGTACAGGCTCAGCTCAGTGTCGGTCTGCACCAGGCGAATGGCCATGCAGTTGTGGCCGGTGGGCACGCGCCCGCTGCGCCGCTGCTTCACCTCAAACCGCCAGCGCCAATAGTTCACCTTCTGGCGCAGGTCCAGCTCACGCGTCTTGCCCTTATCGTCCCAGGTCAGGCGCCCAGGCGCCAGCCGCGCGGCGCGGCCGCTGGGCCAGCGCCGCACCAGGGCCTTTTCGGCCAGCCAGGCCAGGGGCTGGGCCGCGGCCACCGCCACGATCATCACCAGCAGCAGGCCCAGGCCCGCCACCGGCCCAAGGACGGCGTTGAAGATCAGGCGCACCAGAACAAACACGGCCACCACGGCCAGGAACCAGGCGCCCATGGAGGCCACGCGCACCCCGGCGTGAAAGCGGTCGGCCGGCAGCTCGCGGCTCAGGCTCAAAGAGGCATCGGTCATCGTCCACCATCCGACGCGCCATTGGACGGGGCCGCCGGCTCGGCGGCGCGCGCCCACTCCATCACCTCGTCCAGCACCTGCCCGCCGGTCTTGCCGTTCTTGTTGGACGTGGCCAGCTCCAGATCGCCGCGAAAGGCGCCCGTATGATCCTGGCCGGTAGCGCGCGCCACCAGCCGGGCGGCGCGCAGGCCGTTGGCAATGCCATAGCGCGGCTCGGGCCGAGACAGGTCTTCAAAATAGAAGGTGCAGCTCACGTACATGCGCTGCTGGTGGAACTGCGCCAGCAGCACGTCCAGCAGGGCGCGCGCCTTGTCGGCCGGCAGACGCTCCTGGCCAAACTCCCGCAGGAACTGGGTCTCGGTGAGCTGCCCCAGCTTGACCCGGAAGTACTCCTCGCGGATACGCCAGGGGTCCAGGTTCAGCTCGCCCATAAAGGCGGCGTAGGTTTCGTCCAGCCGCACGGCCAGGTGATCCATGGCGCTGCGCAGGGCCGGTTTCCAGCGCGTATCGCCGGCGGTGCACTCGCAGCCGATGGACCAGCGGTTCAGCCCGTGCCAGCAGCTCCAGGCCGTGCGTTCGTTGATCTCCAGGGTTTGTGAGGGCGCTTGGTCGCGCAGGTCGCGTTCCAGGGTGGTCACCTCAAAGCCCACCGAGGCGGCCTCGTAGGCCAGCAGCCAGTGGAGGAAGTGCTCCTCGCCCACGTGATGGTGGCCAAACGTTTCGCCGTCCGTGGCGATGAGCAGGAAGCGCGGGAAGGTCTTGCGCAGCGGCGCCAGGGTGTTGTGCGCCCAACGCCCCGCCCCACCCTGCGCCTTGATATTGAAGGAGAGCTGGTTGGAGTGCCAGTCATCGCGCGAGTAGACGGCCAGGTGATCGCCGGAAGGCAGGTCCACCCAATACGGCCCGGCGCCATCGTTGGCGCCCCTGAACTGGGACTGCCCCAGCACGGTGAACTTGATGCCGCATTCGTGCAGCACCTCCAGCGTCTCGAGGTCCACCGCCATCTCGGGCAGCCACATGCCCTCGGCCGGGCGGCCAAAGCGGTGCTCGAAGGACATCTGCCCCCAGCGCACCTGCAGGCGCTTGTCGCGCCGCCGGCACAGCGGCAGGATGGTGTGGTGCGCGGGCAGAGCCAGGGCATTGCCCACGCCCCACCGCGCCTGATATTGCTTATCCCCCGCCACAATCTGCGCGTAGGTCTCGGGGGCGTTGACCGCCAACCAGCGGGCCATGGTAGCGCCCAGGTTGAAGGACATAAGGTCGAAGTTGCCCAGGGCCGCGTTGGGGGCGTAACATTCAGCCGTCACTTTTTCGTTGAAGTTGCGGTAAGGCTCGGCCCCCTCCTCGAGCGAGACATCGTCGTCAGCGAAGGGGTTGCCGCGCGGCGGCTGGTAGAAATGGGCGTGAACGCACAGGTAGTGATCAGGCATGCCGGCGAGTCCCGTGAGATGGTCGGTGGCAAGGCGGCGCTGCAAGCGCCCGGGTCAAGGGTCAGAACAGTCCCGCATGAAGCCGCAGTTGGTACAAACTATTTTACAGTGTCGCTTGGCCGTCTGCCCAGCGCAGCACCAGCACACCGAGTCGGGGTCGCGGGCCGGGGGCGGCGCTTCGTTGGCCGGGGCCGCCAAAGCGCCGTTTGTCCCGGCCCACGGCGTGTCCGCGGCGCCCTTTGCCGGACGCGTCATCGCGCGTACAGCGCCGTCAGCTCAGACAGGCGCGTCTCCAATAAGGGCGTCACCATCTCCGCACGGTAGCGCCAACCCCAATTGCCCGCCGCGCGGCCGGGCAGGTTCATGCGCGCCGCGCTGCCCAGGCTCAGCACATCCTGCAGTGGCGCCACCGCCAGGTCGGCCACGGACGACCAGGCCAGCCGCAGCATGTCCCAGGCCACCTCGCGGCCATCGCGCCCCAGGTAGCGCCGCGCTAAGTCGCGCTCCTGCTCGCTGGCGGCCTCGTACCAGCCGCGGGTGGTGTCGTTGTCGTGCGTGCCGGTATACACCACGCAGTTGTGCGCGTAGGTGTGCGGCAGGAAGCGGTCTTCGGGCGCGCCGCCAAAGGCAAACTGCAGGATCTTCATGCCCGGCAGGCCAAAGCCCACGCGCAGCGCCTCCACCTCGGGCGTGATCACGCCCAGGTCTTCGGCGATGATGGGCAGCTGGCCCAGCGCCGCCTCCACCGCCGTCAGAAAGTCAGCCCCCGGACCCTGCTCCCACTCGCCCACCTCGGCCGTGGGCATGCCGGCCGGGATGCGCCAATAGGCCTCGAAGCCGCGGAAGTGGTCGAGCCGGACCACGTCCACCTGCTTGAGGCTGGCCCGGAAGCGTTCCAGCCACCAGGCATAGCCGGTGGCGCGCAGCGCGTTCCAGTCATACAGTGGGTTGCCCCACAACTGGCCGGTGGCGCTAAAGTAGTCCGGCGGCACGCCGGAGACCGCTATGGGTTGCCGCTCCTCATCCAGCAGGAAGATGTCGGGGTTGGCCCACACATCCGACGAGTCGCTCGACACAAAGATCGGGATGTCGCCGATCAGGCGCACACCTTTAGCGTTGGCGTACTCTTTCACCTCGTCCCACGCGCTAAAGAACAGGTACTGGCGGAATTGGTGCTGGCGCACGCGGTCGGCGTGCTGGGCGCGCGCCTCGCTCAGGGCCGCCGGCTCGCGCAGCCGGAGCGGAAGCTCCCAGCCCAGCCAGCTTGCGCCAGCGTGCGCGTCCTTGAGGGCCATGAATAGCGCAAAGTCGTCCAGCCAGCTCTTTTCGGCCGCGCTGAAGGCTTCCAAGGGCGCGTGCAGCGCCGCGGCGCGGCCGGCCTTGAAATTCTCCCAGGCCCGCTCCAGCAGCGCTACCTTAAACTCAATCACCGGCCCAAAGTCCACCCGGTCAGCCGGGAAGCTCAGCGTGGGGATGTCGGTGCGGTCGAGCAGGTCGAGCTCGATGAGCGAGGTGGGACTGATCAGATAAGGGTTGCCGGCCATTGCCGAGAAGCACTGGTAGGGCGAGTCGCCATAGCCGGTGGGGCCCAGCGGCAGCACCTGCCACCACTTCTGCTGGGCGCGCGCCAGGGTGTCCACCCACTTGAAGGCGGCCGGGCCCAGGTCGCCGATGCCGTACGGGCCCGGCAGCGAGGTGGGGTGCAGCAGGATGCCCGAGCCGCGGCGGCTGGGCACGGGCGCGGCCACGGCGGGGCCGGCAAGCGGGCCATCGAGATCGTCGAGCGCGGCGGGACCGGTCGGGATCTGGCTCATCTTAGCGCCGCTCCAGGAGTTGGCCCTCGGCGACGCCCTGCCGGGGGAAGTGCTCGACCCCCACGTCGGGGCTGATGGCAGCGCCGCGCCCGATAACGATGGCGTTGGGCACCTGGGTGTTCTTGCCCACCACGGTCACGCCCAGGTCGCTGGCGCCCTCAACGATGCGCCCCACCTGGGCTTGGTGACCGATGGTCACGTACTTATCGATGATGGAACGCTCAACGCGCGCGGCGGCCTCAATCGAGCAGTCGGTGAACAGGATGGAGTCCAGCACCACCGCCTCGGGGCCGACGTACACGCCCGGCGAGAGCACGCTGCGCTCCACGCGCGCGCCGGGGGCGATGATGGAGCCGTCGGTGATGAGGCTGTTCTTGACGACCGCCCCTTCCTGGATGAGCACCGGCGGGCGCTCTTCGGACTTGGTGTGGATGATCCACGAGCGGTCGTTCAGGTCCAGCTCGGCCGGGTGGCGCAGCAGGTCCATGTGCGCGCGCCAGTACGAGTCGGTCGTCCCCACATCGACCCAATAGCCGCCATACGGGTAGGCATAGACGTTCATGCCAAGCTGCAGCATGCGCGGGATGATGTCTTTGGCAAAGTCGTGCGCCGAGGCGCGGCGCTTGGCATCTTCCAGCAGCAGGCGGTCGAGCACGCCCAGGTTGAACACGTAGATGCCCATGGAGGCCAGGGTGCCCGGCGGTTCCTTGGGCTTCTCCACAAACTCGCGCACACGATAGCTGTCGTCGGTGGTCAGGATGCCCATGCGGCGGGCTTCGTCCACGCTGACGCGAATGGTGGCGATGGTCAGGTCGGCCTGATGATCGAGGTGGAAGGTGATCATCGGGTCATAGTTCATCTGGTAGATGTGGTCGCCAGAGAGCACCAGCACCAGGTCGGGATCGCCGCGCTTGAGGAAGGAAAAGTTTTGCTGGATGGCGTCGGCGGTGCCGGCATACCAATCGGTGTCGGCGCGGCCCTTGTAGGGCTGGTACACCTGCAGGCCGCCAGTAAAGCCGCGGTCCAGGTCCCACGGGCGGCCGGCGCCAATGTGCTCGTTGAGCGAATGCGGCCGGTACTGTGTCAGCAGCATCACGTCGAACAGTCCGGAGTTGACACAGTTGGAGAGGGCAAAGTCGATGATGCGGTACTTGCCGGCAAAGGGTACGGCCGGCTTGGCGCGCTTGGCGGTGAGCACCCCCAGGCGCGAGCCTTCTCCCCCGGCGAGAATCACAGCCCGTGTCTTCATCGCAGCGTTGCGTAACCAAGCGCGGTCGTCGCGCCGCCACCGCCCGGGGAATCAAAAGCCGGGTCGTCGGCCGCCATTTGGGTGAGCCTGGTCACGGCCTCCTTTCGAAAGGAAATCGCTTGCTGATAGAGCGCGAGGTAGGTTTCGGCTGAACGCGCCCACGAGAATTGCAGCGCCTGGCGCATGCCTCGCCGTTGGAGGGCCCGCCAACGGTCGGGCCGCTGATACACGCGCAGTGCGCGCCGCAGCCCAGCCAACAACGCCGCTGAATTATAGTCCGTAAAGACAAATCCGGTGCCACGCCGCGCCGCCGCATAGTCGATCACGGTGTCGGCCAGGCCGCCGGTGGCGCGCACCAGGGGCACCGCGCCATAGCGCAGGCCGATCATCTGGGTCAGGCCGCAGGGCTCGTAGCGCGAGGGCACCAGCAGCAGGTCGGCCGCGGCATAGATGCGGCTGGCCAAGGCCGCCTCAAAGCCCAGGTGCAGGCGCACGGCCTGGGGGTGCTCGGCCGCCAGCGCCTGTAACTCGGCCTCGATGGCGGGCCGGCCGGTGCCCAGCGGGCTGGTGTCCAGCACCACTACCTGGGCCGGGTCCGGCCCGGCCAGCAGCTCCCGCAGCGCGGGCACGCCGATGTCGAAGCCCTTTTGGGTGTCCAGGCGCGAGACCACGCCGATGAGGGGCGTGCGCGGCGCCAGCGGCAGGCCGAGGCTCTTTTGCAGCGCGCGCTTGTTCTTGGCGCGGCGCTCAAGTGTGTCCACGTCGTAGCGGGCGCTCAGGTGAGGGTCGCGGCGCGGGTTCCAATGGTCCAGGTCCAGGCCATTGAGGATGCCCGCCAGCCGGTCGCGCCGCGCCTGGAGCACGCCCTCCAGCCCATAGCCATACTCGGGCGTCAGGATCTCGCGCGCGTAAGTGGGGCTGACGGTGTTGAGCATGTCGGCGTGCGCCAGGCCCAGGCCCATGAGCGAGTCGCGCGCCCAATCGGGCAGCACCGGCGCGTCGGAGGGCGTCAGCCCATAGGCGCGCAGGTAGGGACCGGCGCCGGTGTTCATGTAGACCAGGTTGTGGATGGTGAAGACCGTGGCGGTGTGCCGAAACAGCGGGTCGTGCCGGCCCGTGCTGTCGAGCCAGTAGATCGCCGGCCCGGTATGGCTGTCGTTGCCGTGGACGACGTCGGGCGTCCAGTCCAGGGCGCGGCACAGGCCCAGGGCGGCCAGCGAGGTGAAGATGAACTTGGGGCCGTCCTCCTGGATGGTCGCGCCATAGACGCGTTTGGCCTTGGGGATGGGCGGGCCGGCGATGAGATAGAACGTGACCCCGCCCAGCCGCACTTCCGAGACGCGCGCCACCTGGTCGCCGCTGATATGCGGCACGTGGAAGCGAACGCTGAGCACTGGCGCAAAGCGCGCGCGATCGATGACACCGGTGAAGGGCAACGCCACGCGCACATCGTGACCGAGGCCGGCCAAGGCGCGCGGCAGTAACCCGGCCACATCGCCCAGGCCACCCACCTTCGAGAGCGGCGCCGCCTCGGCGGCCAGAAAGAGGATGTTCACCCGGCTTTGGCCGCGCGCGCCCGCTTGGGCCGCGCACTGGGATAGCGCTTCAGTTTTATTTCCAAGGTCTCCTGCGACCGCGGCCCGACTTCTACCTCAAACGTCAGGCGGAGATCGAGGGCCAGGAGGTTGGGCACGCATTCTACCGACCGCAGTGCCCGCGAAGGCTCCAGCACCAGGGTCGTGCCGGTGGCGTTGTTCTTTACGGCCGGCAGGCGCTCGTCGTGCAGATAGTAGGTGAACACGTCTCGCCCCTGTCCCAGCGCGGCCGCATAGTCCGGCGCCAGCTCATGGCTGGAGATGACGCGCACCTGGTGGGCCACCTCGTCGCGGTTGTCGAGCACGTAGCGCGCCACCAGGCCGCCCTCGGTCTGGGAGATGTGTTTCTCCACATACACGTCCGAGGCCGGGAAGAGCAAATACACCAGCCCGCCCGGCTCGAAGCGATAGTCGGCCAGCTCGTCGGAGAGGGTGGCCGGGCCGCCGTCCACGCTGACGGCCTCGGCGAAGACCCCGGTCTGGGCATTGAGCGGCAGGCGCGGCTCGCCCTCGCCTTCCGGGGTGCGGTACATGGTGAACTCGCCCGTCTCACGCTCGAAGAGCCAGGCCGGCAGGTGGCGCCCCATGCCGGTCGGCGCCGGCTCCTTCTGCCTGGCTGAGCCCCAGGTCTTGAGACTAGGCTCGAAGGTATCGGGCAGCCAGCGGGTGGGCCGCGGCGCGAGGTGCGGCGCCTTGGTGGCGCCCGGCTCGAACTTGGCCGGCGGCACGGCCAACTGGTTGCCCGCCCACTGCGTGCCGGCCTTCAGATCGAACCAATAAATCAGCCGGCCGCCATAGGCGGTAAACACGGCGAACTCGCGGCCGTTGCACAAGACGACCTCGTCCGAGCCATCGCCGTTGACGTCTTCGATCCACTGGCCGGGCGTGGGGTCATCGGCCATCTCGGCCGCGCGGGCAAACATGAAGGCCGAGCGCGCGTTCTCCCAGCCCCAGTAGCCGCGCCCGCCCACCCCGATGCAGCCAAACTCGTATTGATGATGGCAGAAGGTTTCGATCGCCTGCCGGAAGTAAACATCCGCGGGGGTTTCGGCCGGGCGCGGGTAGCCGGGGTCGCTGCGCGCCGAGCCCAGGGACTGCAGGCGGATGCGTAGGACGTGGTACAGCCGCCGGAAATACAGCACCGTGGGCGAGCGCTTGTTGAAATCAAACCAGTCGGTGTAGCCGTCTTCGTGATAGGGCGCGTCGGGGTTGAGCAGAGCGCGGTCCATCCACTGCGCCGCGCCGTCGGGCAAGACCGGCAGGGTCTGTTGCGAGCGCGCCTCGCTAAGATGGCACAGGCGGTAAGCGTCGGAGCCTTCCAGCTCGGCCAGCAGCACGTCGAGCTGCGACCAGGCCGCCTGGGGCAGGTACCCTCGGCCCCAACCCCATAGTCCCACCGCCTCGGCGTCCTCGGCGTAAGCCAGCATGAACTTGTCCGAGCCAGGGCGCTCGGCGATCTGTTGGAGGTACTTGAACAACTGAGCGCGGCGGCCAAACCACACGGCATAGTTGAAGCGGTCGCGCAGGATGGTGTCAGCGTAGACTACGGTGAGCGACTGCGCCTCGACGGCGGTCGTGCTGGGCACGGGGTCCACCAGGCCGGCGGCGTGCAGGATGTGGTCTTCGATCAGGGTCGTGGTGTAACCGCCGTCGACGATGATGGGCAGCATCGACTGGCGCCAACAGCGCTCGGAGATCCAGAAAGACTTGGGCGTCACGCCAAAGAGCTTTTTGAGCACGTCAGTGTGCAGCCCGATCTGTTGGGCGTTGTCCCAATCATCGGAGGCATAGGGCACGTTCTGCGCATAAGTGCTGCCCAGCAGCTCAAACTGCCCGTCGGCCAGGCCAGCGCGCACCAGGGCCAGGGTCTCCATATCGAACCAGGGCAGGGTGCGCAAGAGCGTGCCGGAAAGGTGCAGGTTGAACTTGAGCTTGGGGTGCGCCCGCAAAACATTCAGCAGCCCGCGATAGCAGGCCCGATTGGCAACGTCGGCATGTTCAGAGGTGTGTTGGTTGAAGTGGAAGGTCAAAGCGAGGGGGAGAGGCATGGCGTGATTATAGACGAACAGGCTACGGCGCGTGATGATCAAAGATATAATAAGATCATCCTGATTAGACTGGAGCCAGCATGAAACGTCAGCATACTTTCCACGTTGTGATGGTCATGCTCAGCCTGCTGTCGGCCTGCGCCCCGGCCACCCAACCACCCCCCACCGCCATAAGCGTAGCGCCTCCCACCCCGGTGCCCACCCTCACGCTGGCGCCAACGGCCACCTTCGCGCCGTATGTGACCCCCGCGTGGTTTACCGACGGGGTGCTGTACCAAATCTTCGTGCGCAGCTTCTACGACTCCAACGGCGACGGCCTCGGCGACCTGGACGGCATTACCCAACAGCTCGACTACCTGCAGTCGCTGGGCGTGACCTCGCTGTGGCTGACGCCCATCTTTGGCTCGGGCACCTACCACGGCTATGACACCACGGACTACTACGCCATCAATCCCGACTTTGGCGCCAAAGCTGACCTGATTGAGCTGGTGGACGCCGCGCACGCGCGCGGCATGCGCATCATTCTCGACTATGTGGCCAGCCACACCTCCAACCAGCACCCGTTCTTCAAGGACGCCCTGGCCAACCCCGCCTCGCGGTACTCAGACTGGTACAAGTTCAAGGACGACAAGAACCTGAACTACGAGTCGTTCTTTGGCGTCACGTCCCTGCCCACCATCGACCACACCAGCGAGGCCGCCAACGCCTACTTCCTCGACGTAGCCAAATACTGGATGGACCTGGACGGCGATGGCGATTACACCGACGGCATCGACGGCTGGCGCTGCGACTATGCGCTCGGCTCGCCGCATGGCTTCTGGCGCCAACTGCGCGCGGCGCTCAAGCCGCTCAACCCCGACTTCCTGCTGCTGGGCGAGGTGTGGGTGGGCAGCGCCAGCGCGCAGGAGCAGTATTACGAGCACGAGTTCGATGCCCTGTTCGACTTCCCGCTCTTCACCGCCGTGATGGGCGACAAGAGCGAGGCGTCGAACGACAGCGCGCTGGCCGGCAAGATCCCGGCGTCCATCACCCTCAAGATCCTGGAAGACGAGCAGCGCCTCTTCCCGCCCGAGAGCATCCCGGTGCGCTTCTTCAGCAACCACGACACCGACCGGCTGGCCAGCGAGCTGTCGGAAACGCCCGACCGGCTGCGTCTGGTGCCGCTGCTGCTGGCGACGCTGGATGGCACCCCGATGATCTACTACGGCGAGGAGCTGGGCTTGGCCGGGCACAAAGGCACCGGACCGCTCTACGACGAGTTTCGGCGCGAGCCCATGCCCTGGCAAGCCGCCGGCGGCGGGGGCGAGCCTACCTGGTTCACGCCCAAGTACAGCCTGCCCGACGACGGCATTTCGGTGGCCGAGCAGACGGATGAGCCCGGCTCGCTGCTCAACGCCTACCGCCATGCCCTGGCCCTGCGCGCGGCCAATGCCGCCCTCAGCGACGGCGCATACCAGGTGCTGCGGGTCGAGCCGCGTCCGGGCGTCGTGGCTTTCTGGCGCTACACCGACGCGCAAATCGTCAGCGCCATCTTCAACCTGGGTCTCGCGGCCACCACGGTCAGCCTGGACCTGAGCGCCGCCCCTGGCGTCCTGGCCGATGCCCCGCAGGACCTGCTCACGGGCGAGCCCCTCACGCTCGACCCTCAGGCCGTGACCCTGGAGCCTGGGCAAGTGCTGGTGTTGGACTGGACGCCGTAGGGGCGTTCAATTTGAACGCCCCTACCCGCCGTAAACGCGAGCAGCACCCGCTCTAGACACAGACCTGAAACGGTCTACCGGCCACTGCCCGGCAGCTCAAACAAATCCACACCAGCCGTGCGGGTGCCTACCCACACGCGGCCAAAGCGGTCGCGCGCGATAGACAGCGGCTCGGCGCCCGAGAAGCCCGAGTTGGCGGGCAGATACGTGCGCCAACGCTCGCCATCAAAGGCCGCTACCGCGCCGCCAATGTCAGTAGGCTCCGACGTGCCCACCCAGATCAGCCCCGGCTCGACCTCCTGCACCACATTGACCACGCTGTATGGCAGGTCGGAGTTGCTCATCCGATAGCTTTCCCAGGTCTGTCCATCCCAACGCGCCAGGCCCCCGCCCTGGCTGGCCGCCCACAGCCAGCCGCGCGAGTCCGCCAGCAGGTCGGCGATGCCGCCGGCGCCCAGGCCGGTCTCGGCCTCCGCAAAGGTGTGCCACGCGCCGGTAGTCATGTCCAGGCGGCTCAGCCCGCGCAGGGTCCCGAACCACACCGCCTCGCCGCCCGCGCCGGCCGTCACCGCGGCCGAGAAGACCCGCTCATCCACCAGGCCTGAATTAGCCGGTGTGAAGGCCGTCCAGGTGTTGTCCTCCCAGACGGCCACCCCGCTCTGCGTCCCCACGTACAGCCGCCCGCGCCGGTCGAACACCAACGCGTGGGTTTGGCCGCCGGCCAGGCCCATTTGGCCGGCGTCAAACGTCTGCCACCCAGCGCCGTCATAGGCGGCCACACCCCCTAGGGTGCCGAACCACAGGCGGCCATCCGGCCCCTCGGCCACCGCCAGCACCCGGTTATCGGGCAGGCCGGAGTTACTGGTGTTGAAAACCACGGGCACGTTGGGCGTGTCGCTAGACGCCGGCGGCAGCCAGATGGCGGCGCCGCTCTCGGTGCCCAGCACCACGCGCCCATCGGCCAGGGGCTGGACGGCGTAAATCGTGTTGCTGGGCAGCAGCGCATTGGCCTGGGTGAGATGCGACCAGCCCATACCCCCCAACGCCACGCCCAGGGCGCCCCACATGTAGACCCCGGCCACAAACAGCACCGCCAGCACCGTCACCACCCACGTCGAGCGCGGCATGGGCGGGATCATCTGCGGCAGCCACTCGTAGTAGGCTTCCTGGTCGCGCAGCCAGTGATACAGGCGACGCGCGGTGGCGCCGGCCATCAGGCACACCGCCGGCGCCAGCATCACGCTGTACTGCGGCCACTTGGTCGGCCAGAGCAGGACGACGAGCAAGGCGGCCGCGAACCAGACCACCAGCCAACGGCGCTCGCGCCATTCGCGCTGGAGTCCCGCCAGGGCCAGGAGAAAGATCGGGCCGTCGAGGCCGGCGTAGAAAAACACGTCCGGGTGCCAGCCGACGGCCGGGGAGGTTGAGATCCACAGCAGGGGCTGGTACCAGGGGTAGCCGGCCCGGGCCACCTCCACGGCGGTCTGCGTGTAGCCGACGTGAAAGAAAACGGAGTCGGCCAGGCGCGCAATGGGCGCCGGCCAGTAGGAGGGGGTCAGCAGCGCAAAGACTGCCACCGCCAGCAGGCAGTACGGCACCATGGTCCGCCACTGGATATTCTTCTCCCAGGTGGCCAGATACAGGACCACCACGATGACAGCCGGCGGGTAGGTGAACTTGCCCGCGGCCGTGAAGCCCAGCGCGACGGCCGACAGCCAGAACCACTGGCCGGGATTCGGGCCGCGCCCCGCCTCGCGCGCCCGCACGCGCACAAAGGCCAAGACCGCCACGGTGGAGGTCAGCAGCGGCAGCGCCTCGAGGTAGGCCTGGCTGTTGTACTTCACCGCCAGGGTGTGCAGCGCCAGCAGCACCGCCGCGGGTGCGCCGCCGGCCAGCCCCACCACCAAAACCGTCAGTGTGCCAAACACGGCCGAGAGCGCCCGGGTGGCCACCAGCGCGCGCTCAAAGGTGGCGTCATCGCCCAGCGCCATGACGACGCCCGCGTACAGCAGCTTGACGAGCGGCGGATGCTCCCGGTTGTAGTCGTAGTCAAGCAGCCCGCGCCAATCGCCGGCGCGTACGAGGCGGGCGTAGTCAAACGCCGCCTTGAGGTAGACAGGCTCATCCGAGTCGGTGGGCAGCAGCAGCAGCGCCCACACCCGCAGCGCCGCCGCCAGCAGCACGGCCGTGATCAGCCGACGTCGGGGGGTGAAGAAACGCCGGAGAAACGAGAACGACGGCCGGACGCGGCCGGCTTCTTCGGCCTCGGCATCGCGCAGATACTCCGCCTCTTCGCGCTCGATCAGGCGGTTACCGTGGCCGCGCATGCACCTGGCCGCTTTTCAGGGTCATTACGCCACAAACGCCCCGGTCCGCGCGGGCAAGTCCAGTTCCACCGTGTTAGCACTCACCCGCACCAGGCTGCCGCTCAATTGATCCTGCGCCGCCGGCGCAAAGCCGGGCACGGCCAGGCGCAGGTGGGCCGGCGCCGCGCCCAGGTTGATGGCCACCAGCACGCGGCCCAATTCGGACTCGCGCAGGAAGGCATAGGCGCCGGCCGCCGCGTCCACGTGCACGGCGCGGCGCGTGCCGGCCTGGAGCACCGGGTGCGCCTGGCGTAGATGCGCCAGCCGCCGAAAGTGGCCGCGCAGCGCCTGTCCCGGGTCGCCCGGGTCCCACTGCATGGGCAGGCGCGCTTCTTCGAAGATGCCAAAGTCGTTCTGATGAATGGGCCGCTCCTGGCTGACCCCCACCTCGGTGCCGTAGTACACGATCGGCGGGCCTGACAGCGTGAACAGCACCAGCGCCGCCAGCCGCACGCGCGCGTGGTCTTCGCCGGCCGCAAAGAGGATGCGGTTCATGTCGTGATTGTCGATAAAGGCCGGGCGTGAGAAGGCCGCGCTCGGCGGGAAATAGGCCTCATGTCCGGCCAAGAAGGCCTCGAACTGCGCCAGGTCCCAGGTGCCGTGCGCAAACGTCTCGCGCAGCGCCCGGCTGAGCAGAAAATCCAGCGTGCCATCCAGCCGGCCGGCGTAGGAGCGCTGCACTTCGGCGGTGTGGATGATCTCGCCAAACAGCCAGCAGTCGGGCCGGACCGTGCGGCAGGCCCGATAGAAATCCGACCAGAAGTCATGGCTGGGGCCGTAGGCATAATCCAGCCGAAAGCCGTCCACGCCCAGCCGCAGCCAGTATTGGGCCGCGGCCAGCAGGTGGTCACGCGCCGGGCCGGGCCGCAGGTTGAGCTGCGGCAGCTCGCGCACGCCAAAATAGGTCTCGTAGTCGTCGGGCCAGGCGTTCCAGGTGTACCAGTCGTGGAACTCGCTGTTGCGGTCGGCCAGGGCGGCCTGAAAGCTGGCATGCCGGTGCGACCAGTGGTTGGCCACGAAATCAAACAGCACCCGGAGGCCGCGCGTGTGGGCGCTTGCGATCAGCTCCAACAGCTCGGCGTGGGTGCCCAGACGCGGCTCGACCGTGTAGTAGTCGATGGCGTCATAGCCGTGGTGCGACGGGCTGGCGAACAGCGGCGAGAGCCACAGCGTGTTGAAGCCCAGATCGCGGATATAGTCGAGCTTCTCGATCACGCCGCGCAGGGTGCCGCCAAAGAAGCCCGCCAGGTTGTCAGGCTTGAGCCACTCGCGGCCCTGGCCGGGATTGAAGCGGTCCATGAAGATTTGGTAGACCATGGCCGAGTGCGTCCAGGCCGGCACGCCGCCCGCATCGATCCAGATGGCGAACTCGGTGGCCGCCTCGGGCGTAGCCGCCTGGTTGTCGGCAAACACCCACTCGCCGGCCGTGCCCACCCGCTGGGCCGCCAGCCGATAGCGCACCATGGTGCCGGCCGGCTGCGGCGGCAGCACGCCCACCCAGCGGCGCACATAGCCCCATGCCAGCGTGTCCCAGGCCGCGTCCTGCGCAAACAGCTCAAACGCCACCGGGTCGGCCGGTATTCCCGGCCCAGCGCCCGGCGGCTCCGACACATACCAGCCCCGCGCGGCCTCAAACGGCTGTGGTCCAGAGGTGGTCAACACCACGCGCAGCGGCTGGCCGGGCACGGGGTCCAGCGGCTCCAGCCGGTGCCGGTGCTTCACACCCGCCAGGTCCGCCTGGTGGCGGCCAAGTCGCTGCTCGAGGTCAATCAGGTTGCCAAAGACGCGATCGGGAACCATAGCGTTAGTCCGTCATACAGATCCGGGCCAGTCGCCCGGGCATGCAAAAGAAGCAAAAAGGCGCCAGCGCCGAGCGTCCGCGCATGGCACGCCCTGGCGTCTTGCGCCTTTTGATCGATACGTAGGGGCGCCCCCCCGTGGGTGCCCGTACGGGGAGGGCGCCCACGGGGGGGCGCCCCTACCCCTTCACACCACCGGCCGTTAGGCCCGACACCAGGAAGCGCTGCAGTGACAGGAAGACGATGATGGTGGGCAGGATGACCAGCATGGCGCCGGCGGCGAAGTAACCCCACGGCACGCTCTGGCTGCTCGCCAGGCTGAACAGCCCGGGCACGGCCAGCTTGAGGCTGTCGGGCGCCGGGACCAGCACCGAGGCGAAGACGAAATCGCCCCAGCCCGACAGGAAGCCCAGCAAGGCCGTCACCGCCAGGGCCGGCCGCGCCAGCGGCAGCGCGATCAGGAAGAACGATTGGATCGGCCCGCAGCCGTCAATCATGCCCGCTTCTTCCAGATCGATGGGAATGGTGTCAAAGTAGCCCTTCATATTCCAGGTACTGAACACCAGGGTGCCGGTCGTATAGGCCAGGATCAGGCCCTCGTGCTTGCCGTAGAGACCAATGGCTGTCAGCAACTGCGCCACGGCCACGAGCGACAGGATGGCCGGGAAGGTCTGGATGGCCAGCAGAAAGATGAGGATAAACTCGCGCCCGTAAAACTTGAAGCGCGAGAGCGCAAAGGCGGCCGACGTCGTAATGATCAAGGAGGCGATGGTGGTGAAGCTGGCCACGTAGAGGCTGTTCTTGAGCCAGGTGAGCAGGGGCTTGTCGAACAGCATGGCGCGGTAGTTCTCCAACGAAAACTCGGTCGGCAGAAACATGGCCGCCAGGTTCACCGTGTAGAGCCGGTTGCCGAGACGCCCCGAGGCCAGGATGGCGAACCACACCGGGTAGAAGGCGAAGATGGCCGCCAGCACCAGAATGGCGTACTGCGCAATGCGGGCTGTGGTCGTGGGCGGCCGGTTCATTCGTAGGCTCCCTTGGTGATGCGCGTCAGGCGCAGGCTATAGAGCGTTGCCAAAAAGAGAAAGACGAACAAGATCACCGCGAAAGCGGTGGCCAGGCCATAGTTCTGCGTCTGGAAAATCTGCTTGAAGGCATAGATCATCACGAACTCGGTGGCCCCCGGCTGCCCGGCGCCCTTCACCGGGCCGCCGGCGGTCATGGCCCAGCCGGTGCCAAACATCTGGAAGGCCGTAATCGACGTGAGCACCGTGGCGGGCAGAATGGCCGGCCGGATCAGCGGCAGGGTGATGTTCCAGAGCTGCTGCCAGTAGGTGGCGCCGTCCACTTCCGCCGCCTCGTAGGCCTCCGCGCCGACGGACTGGAGCGCGCCCAGGATAACGATCATGAAGAACGGGTAGGAGAACCACACGTCGACGATGACGATGGCGGCAAAAGCCGTGACGGGATCGGCCAGCCAGCTCTTGCCCGCCAGTCCGAAGGCCTGCAGCACCTGGTTGATCGTGCCCTGCTCGCGGAAGAAGAACTGCCAGACCAGCGCCATCAGGATGGCCAGGGAGGAGGCTGCCCACGGGATGAACAGGATCACGCGGAAGAACGTGCGTCCGGGCAGGTGGTCGCTGTTCAAAATGAGCGCCAGCACCAAGCCCACCAGGAAGCTGAGCGGGACGCGGATAAGCACAAACAGGATGGTGCGCATCACGACCACGATGAAGTCGCCGCTGGCCATGAGCGTGTCCCAGGCCCCGCGCACATCGAACAGCAAGCCAAATAAGATGGCCACCACGATAGCGCCAATCCACATGACGGTGGTGGAGACGGGCCGCGTGGCGCCGGATCGCTGGAAGCGCCGGTCGATCACGCCCACGGCCGCAAACGGCACCACCAGCGCGGCCACGCTCAGCAGGGCCATCAAGGCATTGCCGGTGAAGAGATCCCCGATCAGCGTCGCGTAGTTGGCATAGAACGGTTCTTGGATGGTGTACGGCTCGCCCAGCCCGGTGGGCGCCTTGTCGCGGAAGACCGGCCAACAGATGGGGTCCAGGACGCCATTGAGCCCGACGCTGCAATCGGGATAAGGATGAAACTTATTGCGATTGGTAATGGAAACGTAGGTGTTCAGGAGAATGGGATAGACGTTGAAGGCGAGGATGCTGAGCAGCGTGGGAAAGATAAACAACAGAATGGTAAGAGTTTTGCGCCGTCCGGACCACGAAACCATGGCGTTCTCCTTGACCAACCCCCCAAGGAAAAACGGGGAGGGCCGCTGCTCTGGCCCTCCCCGCTGCTGCCAAGTCTACTGCATCTGGCTGATCGCTTCTTCGATAGCGGTCTGAGCGGCGTTCAGGGCCTCTTCAGGCGTTTGCGCGCCAGTCCAGATGGCCACGCTGGCGTCACCCACCGGGACCCACTGGGCGCCGGCGAACGGGGTATTGGCCATGGGCACACCGGAGTTGAGCGCCGCGCCGAAGCCCACCAGGGTTTCCAGCGCCGCCACTTCGGGGTCGGCCAACGCCGCGGTCTGGGCCGGGATGGTCTTGTTGGTCAGCGCCAGCGTCGTCTGCACCTCAGCCGAGGTGTAGTACTTGATGATGTCCAGCGCGATGTCGGCATGGCCGCGATCCACCGCGTTCTTAGTGATCATCATGGTCTTGATGCCGACGAAGGGGCTGCCCATCGGCAGGATTCCGTAGTCGATGCCTTCGGCTTCCATGCCGGCGATGGCCCACGGGCCGGTCCAGCGCATGGCGCAGGTGCCTTCCGAGAAGAGGGCGCCGGCGATCTGGTCGCTATTCTCGGTGGGCGAGACCTTGGACATCTCGGCCAGCCAGTTGCCGGCCTCGAGCGCTTCGGGGGTGTTCAGATAAGCTTTGCCGGCGTCGTCCACGTACTCGGGCACGCCAAAGCCAAAGTACACCGGGGCCACGTGGTAGGCGTCGGCGCCGCCGAAGCCCTGGTTGCAGACCAGGAACTTGCCGGAGTTGGCCTCGGCATAGGCCTGGGCCTTGGCCAGCAGGTCATTCAGGTCGGTGGGCAGATCGCCCTCGCCGAGGATGGCCTTGTTGTAGACCAGGGCGATGCCTTCCTGGGTCTCGGGGAGCGCCCAGATCTGGTCCTTCCAGACCACGCCCTTGATGGCGGCGGGCTCGTAGATGCTCTCGATGAAGGCCTGGTCAACGCCCAGGTCATTCAGGGGCACGATGTTGCCGGCCAGCGCCTGCTCGCCGATCTTGTCGTTGGCCCAGCCGATGATGTCGGGGCCTTCGCCCGCCGGGATGGCGACGCTCAGGGCGTTAGACACGTCATCGGGCTTGGAAATGTCAATGGTCACGTTCGGGTGCAGGGACATGTATTCGGCGAACGCGGCTTCGATGGGGGCCTGGTAAGCGCCGTCCCACTGATGCCAGATCGTGATGGTGACGGGCTCAACCGAGGGCGCCTCGGTGGCCTGGGGCGCGCTGGTCGCGGCCACGGTTGGAACGGCGGTGGCCGCGGGGGCGCAGGCGGCCAGGATCAGGGCGGCGGCGGCCAACAGGTTGGGCAGCAGCCAAAGGCTCTTTTTCATCTTCTCTCTCCTTGTGCAGTCATGACATTCCAGTCGTGCAGGTACAACAGCGTTTAGTGCACGGTTTCAAAAGGTGCCATCCGGGCGTCGGTCAGCACCGGGCCAGCCTGGTCTGAGTTGGGCGGTTGGGTGTTCGATCACCTCCTTTTCGCTGGATTGTTAAGTGCGTGGTTCGCCGTCATTGTAGCGCAAATATCATTTGTGCGGCGCCTGGCATAATGCGATAAAAACTGGTATCACCCAGATCATCTCACGCATAGCGTCGGCTTGGGGCATAAAGAGGACCTGCCCCCTCTTCCTCTCCAGCCTCCCTTAAGTCGCCCTCCGCTATATCCGCTGCCAACTTCGCGCCATTGGTTTCGCGCAACGGGCCTGCTCTGGCAAACCCAGACCCCCAGGGTTTTGGAAACCCTGGGGGTCTCGATCGTGGGAGGGAGACCTGCGTCTGAACGCGAAGCGGACAGACGGGCCGGGGTGAGGGTGAGGACACGCCCCGGCGTCAAGGGGGAACAAGAACGCTCGACTGGTATCACCCACACCCGTCATGGCGGGTGCCTCCGGGATTTTTTGGCCGCGCCTTGGCTACCAAGCCACTAACGCAATATCGCGAACGGCCTTCAGGCCAGTCCCTTTCGGACGCAATACGGAATACGCAATACGCGCGCCCGGGCCACCAACGGGATATGCACAGGCATGGCGTTGCACCATGAGTTCGTCGCCATCTCATACTATAATGCCGCCATGCTTACTAATCTGCTCGACCTGCACGGCGTCTACGCCGCCGTCGTCACCCCCCTGACCCCCACCCTGGAGCCGGACCTGGAGGCCCTGCCCGGCCTGTTGGACTTCCTCGCCGAGCGCGGCTGCCACGGGGTAGTGATGCTGGGCACCACCGGCGAGGGGCCGGCCTTCTCGGTGGCCGAGCGCCTGGCCGTCATCCGCGCCGGGTTGCGTCACCGCGAAGCGCAGCAGCACCGC
>CAYUYN010000031.1:0-20085 GCA_964449185.1 uncultured Anaerolineales bacterium
CGCACCGCCACATCCACCCGCCGCCAGAAGGAAAAAGAGGACCGCAAGGAACAAATCCTGGCGGCGGCGCGTATGGTATTCTTTGAAGAGGGCATCCGGCGGGCGACCGTGGACGCCATCGCGACGCGGGCCGAGGTGGCCAAGGGGACGGTCTACCTCTACTTCTCCACGAAAGAGACCATCCTGGCCCACCTGTTGTTGGAAGGGCTGGATTCGCTGGGCAAGCGGCTGATGTTGGCCTTCGACGAGGCCACACCCCACGGCGGCGAGGCGCGCTTGCGCCAACTGGCCGCGGCCTACTACGATTTTTACCAGGACGAAACCGATTACTTTCGCTTGATGATGGCCTTTGACCGCGGGCAATTCGCGGAGTCGGTCAACCCTGAACTTTACGAGCGAATTTTGCACCGCGGCCTGCGCAGCCTGCGCTGGCTGGCCGAGGCCATGCAGCAAGCCATCGACGAGGGCGACTTTGCGCCGGGCGATGCGCGGCGGCAGGCGGGCATGTTGTGGGCGGCGCTCAACGGAGTGCTGGTGCTCACCAGCCATCCGCTGCGGCGCGAGCTGGTGGAGCAGGAAGTGGAAATACTGTACGAGGGGGTTTTGGAAACGATGCTGCGCGGTCTACGGGCCCGCGCCGGATGAGCGCCGGACGGCGCCTGGAATGATCGCTAATCCGCTTATGCCTTTGGAGGTTGCAATGTCCTGGACGAACAAACTGCCCATCAGTTTTCACCTGCCCGTAATTATCAAGGGCCCCTGGACACGCGAGGCGCGCCAGATGGCGCTTGAGCGCGACATCCTGGGCCACTATATCGAATACTTCGGCAAGGCCATGACCACCCGCAACTGGTCGCCGTGGCACAACTTCCCGCTGGAAGAGATGCGCGAGTGGGGCCACAAGCTGAGCGATGAGACCAAGCACCTCATTGAAGGCTTCCTCGGCGTGGAAGAGTACGTGGGCGACTATGTACAGGAGAGCTTGAGGATGTTCCGCGACCTGCGCCTGCGGCGCAACATGCAGCTGCAGTGGGGGGCGGAAGAGGCCAAGCACGGCCTGTCGTGGGAGCTGGTGCTCAAGCACTCGCTGGCGCGCACCGAAGAACAACTGCGGGCCTACCTGGACAAGGTCAAGGCCTACCACTGGAGCCCCGAGCAGCACCCCGGCATGGAAACGCCGCTGGGCTTTGCGGCGTATGCCATGGTGCAGGAGCGCGCCACCTATTGGAACTACCAGGAGCTGCGCGCCCGCATCCGCGACGAATATGGCCTGCCCGCGAACCCCACCAAGGCAGAACTCGACCGCGGCTACGAGGTGGGCGCCTCGCACGCCTTCAAGACCGTGGGCATCGACGAGATTGCCCACCACGGCATCTTTCTGAAGGTGGTCCTGGTTTACATGCGCTACTTCCCCTCTGAGACCTTTGAGGCCCTCATGAAGGTCTTCTCGGGCTTTACCATGCCCGCCCTGCACCTGCTGCCGAATGCGCGGCATTTTTTGCGCGCGGTGCGGCGCTCGGAGATTTACAGCGGCCCCATCCACCGCGAGCACGTGCACAACCCGGTGTTGAAAGCGCTGGGGCTGGAGGATGACAGCGCGTTTGAGCGCGCGGTTCAGGCGATCCGGCTGCTGCCCGATGGCCTGGGGCCGGACGCGCTCAAGCTGAGCCGCACGGGTGAATGGGTTATCGGGCAGGCGGCGGGGTAGGCCAAGGTGACGACCTAACCCCCCGGCCCGCTGCGCGTCCCTGACAAGGAAGGGGGAGCCAATCGGCGCGGTACCCAGACTGCTACCGTGGATCAGACAAGGATGGACGCTATGAAAGACGTCGTCATCGTCGATGGGGTGCGGACGCCGGTGGGCAACCACGGCGGTGTGTTTCGCGATGTAGACGCCAAGGAGCTGGCGCGCACGGTCATCCGCGGGCTGTTGGACCGCACCCGGCTGGACCCGGCCGCGCTGGACGAGGTGATCTTTGGCTGCATCGCCCAGCCGTCAGACGCGCCCAACCTGGCCCGGGTGGCGGCGCTGCTGGCGGGTGTGCCCAAGGAAGTGCCCGCCTACGTGGTGGCGCGCAACTGCAACTCGGGCATGGACGCCATCGTGCACGCCTGGCGCAGCATCCAGGTGGGCGACGGCGAGATCTACCTGGTCGGCGGCGTCGAGTCGATGAGCAACATCCCCTACATCGTCAAAGGCGCGCGCTGGGGGCTCAAGATCCGGCACAGCCAATTCACCGACGCCCTGTGGGAAGGCTTGACTGACCCCATCTGCGGCCAGCTGATGGGCCGCACGGCCGAGAACCTGGCCGAGGAGTTTGAGATCTCGCGCCAGGCGCAGGACGAGTACGCGGTGCAGAGCCACAAGAAGGCCTTCATGGCCACGCGCATGGAAAAATTCGTGGACGAGACGGTGCCGGTGGAAGTGTCCAAGAAGGTGGCGGGCACCGAGGTGGCGCGCGAGAAGATCGTCCAGGACGAGACCATCAACCCCGGCCTCAGCCTACAGAAGGCCGCGCTGTATCCCACCATCTTCAAAGAAGGCGGCACGGTCACACCGGCCAATGCCTGCGGCATCTCCGACGGGGCCAGCGCCCTGCTGATCATGACGGCCGAACGGGCGCAGGCGCTGGGCTACCAGCCCCTGGCGCGCGTGGTGGCCTATGGCTATGCGGGCGTGGAGCCGCACCGCATGGGCATTGCGCCGGCCTATGCTGTGCCCAAGGCGCTGAACAGAGCCCAACTCAAGCTGGCGGACATGGACCTGGTGGAGATCAACGAGGCCTTTGCCGCGCAGGTGCTGTCGGTGGGCAAGGCGCTGGCGGCGGACGGCTGGGATTGGAAGCGCGTGAACGTGAACGGCGGCGCCATTGCGCTGGGGCACCCGGTGGGCTCGTCGGGCGCGCGCATTGTGGTGACCCTGGTACACGAGATGAAGCGCCGCAACCACGAAGGGAAGACCCCCGCCCGCTATGGCCTGGCCACGCTGTGCGCGGCCGGCGGCCAGGGCAGCGCGCTGATCGTTGAAGCGCTCACCGGCAAATAGGAGCCAGCGCCATGTACATCTTCAAAGCCGCCGTCGTAGGCGCCGGGGCCATGGGCGCGGAGATCGCGCAGGTCATTTCGTATTCGGGCCTGCCGGTGGTGCTCAAGGACGTTGACCAGGCCATGCTCGACCGCGGCATGGCCCGCATCCGCAAGATCTATCAAAGCCGGGTGGACAGGGGCAAGCTGTCGGCCAGCGACATGGACGGTAAACTGGCCTTGATTACCCCAACCCTGGCCTTTGACGAATTTACGGAGGTGGACATCGTGGTGGAGGCCGTTCCCGAGAAGATGTCGGTGAAGCGCGCGGTGCTGGGCCAACTGGCCCAGGTGCTGCCCGAGTCGGCCATCATTGCGTCCAACACCTCGGCGCTGTCGATTTCGGAAATGGGCGCCGCCAGCGGCCGGCCCGGCAAGCTGCTGGGCATGCACTTCTTCAACCCGGCGCACGTGATGAAGCTGGTCGAGATCATTCCCGGCCTGGACACCGCGCAGGAGACCGTGGACGATGTGGTGAGCTTCACCGAATCCCTGCGCAAGCTGCCGGTGGTGGTGCAGGAGTGCCCAGGCTTTCTGGTCAATCGCTTGCTCATGCCCTACCTGAACGAGGCGGTGCTGGCGCTGGAGGAGGGCGAGGCCAGCGCCAACGACATTGACCAACAGATGCAGGCGTGGGGCATGCCGATGGGCCCGTTCATCCTCATGGACATGCTGGGCCTGGACGTGTGCGCCGATGTGGGCCAGTACCTGCAGACCGAATACGGCGGCCGGATGCGCGGCGCGGCGCTGTTCCCGCGGCTGATGCAGGCCGGGCGCCTGGGCGAGAAGAGCGGCGCGGGCTTCTATGGCTATGGGGCCGAAAGCGACGAGCCGGTCAAGCAGATGATCGCCGAGGCACAGGCGGCGGGCGAGGCCCGGCCCAGCGGGCGCCCCTTCGAGCCTGACCGGCTGATCATGCCCCTAATCAACGAAGCGGCCCTGTGCCTGCAGGAGCACATCGCCAGCCCCGGCGACATTGACCTGGCCATGGTGGCGGGCACGGGCATGACCTATGGCGGCGAGCGCGCGGGCCCGTTGGCCGTGGCCGACAGCCTGGGCCTGGATACGGTGGTCGCCAAGCTCGAAGCGCTGCAAAGCGCGTACGGCGAGCGCTTCCAGCCGGCGCGGCTGCTGCGGACGAAGGTGCGCGCGGGGCACCTGGGGCGGAAGCGCGGGAGAGGGTTTCATGAGTATTCGAGTTAGAGAAGGTAATTGGTAATGAGTAATTTGTAACTGTTGGTTACCAGTTACAACGATCGAGGAGGGCCTATGTCGGAGCGACAATTCGTCAAACTCGTGTTGGAGGATCGCGTGGCCGTGATCACGCTCGATCACCCGCCGGTGAATGCCTTGAACCAGGCCACGCTGCAAGAGTTTAACGCGGCGGTGGATGAGGTGGTGGGCAATCCGGACGTAAAGGCCGTGGTGGTGACCGGCGCGGGGCAGATCGCGTTTGTGGCCGGGGCGGACATTAACGAGTTCACCAAGTTGGAAACGGCCGAGCAGGCACAGGCCGCCAGCCGGCAGGTGCAGACCTTGTTCGACAAGATCGCCTGCGCGCCGAAGCCCTTTATTGCCGCCATCAACGGCGTGGCCCTGGGCGGCGGCCTGGAGCTGGCCATGGCCTGCCACATGCGCATCATCGGCGACCGGGCCAAGGTCGGCCAGCCGGAAATCAACCTGGGCATCATCCCGGGCTGGGGCGGCACCCAGCGGCTGGCGCGGCTGGTGGGCACGGCCAAGGCCATCGAGCTCATCCTGACCGGCGACAACCTCACCGCGCAAGAAGCTTTCCGGCTCAACCTGGTCAACAAGGTCGTCCCGGGCGGCGAGGTGCTGAAGACCGCCAAGGACCTGGCGAAGAAAATCTCATCGAAGGGCGCGCTGGCCATTCGCGCTGCGTTGGCGGCCATCACCGCCGGCGCGGACCTGCCGCTGGCGCAAGGCCTGGCGCTGGAGGCCGAGCAGTTCGCCACCATCGGCCTCAGCGAGGACGCACGGGAGGGTGTGGCGGCGTTCTTGCAGAAGCGGCAGCCGGTGTTTAGAGACAAATGAGTGGTTAGTGGTCAGTGGTTAGTGAACCAAAGTACCACTAACCACTGACCACTAACCACTTCTTCAACGAACCACTTTTTCAAAATGAACTGGCTCACGATATTCGGACTGACGGCGCTAACGCTGGTGGTCGCCTTCGCGGTGCTGCGCGTGGAGCGGCGGGCTTTGTGGCTCGTGCTCGTGCTGCTGGTGGCGCCGGCCGTGATCCTGGTGGGGCGCTGGGCCAGCCTGGACAGCCACTGGGGCGAGACGGCCGTTGGCGTTGGGATCGCGGCGCTCATCACGGGCGCCTGGTGGCTGGCAGGCGGCCGGCGGCTGGCACGGCCGACGAGTGACAACATCAAGGTGTGGGGACAGGAGCCAACGCCCAAGCTCAAGGCGTCGGAAGCCGCGGCGCTGCAGTCGGAGGTGGTACGGCTGCGCGAAGAGACCGAGCGCCTGGAGGCGGAGGTGCGGCGGCTAAAAAGCCGCAACGGCCACGACGGCGACGCCAGGTAGACGCGACGGGCCAGCCCCCCACCCTGGCTGCGGCGGAGACGATTAATGGATTTTGCGCTCACCGAAGAGCAACTCATGTTCCGCGGCCTCTTCCGCGACTTTGCGGAAAAGGAAGTGGCGCGCGTGGCCGAGCACACCGACCAGACCGAAGAGCCCCCGGTCGATCTGCTGCGCAAGGCCGCGGCGCAGGGCTTCCTCGGCGCGACCATCCCCGAAGCCTACGGCGGCGCCGGTCTCGACTATCTCACCTACACCCTGCTCGCTGAAGAAATCTCCCGCTACTGCCTGTCCACGGCGACGGCGTTGGGCATCCACCTGATGTTGTCGGCGATGACCGTGCTCGACGGCGGCACCGAGGCGCAGAAGCGGGCCTACCTACCGCGCCTGGCCGGCGGCGAGCTGGGCACTTTTGCGCTGACCGAGCCCGAGGCCGGCTCGGACCCAGGCTCGCTGCAGACACGGGCGGTGCTGGATGCGACGGATGGCTGCTACCGTCTCGACGGCGTGAAGTCATGGGTGACCAACGGCGGGCTGGCCGGGGTGCACGTGGTGTTTGCACTTACCGAGCCCGAGGCGCGGCAGCGCGGGCTGAGCGCCTTCATCGTTGAGGCGCGGACGCCTGGTGTCGTCGTCGGCCACCGCGAGCCTACCCTGGGCATGCGCGGCCTGGACATCCGCACGATCTATTTTGAAGACTGCCGCGTCCCCGCCGAAAACTTGCTGGGCGAGCTTAACGGCGGTTGGGCGCTAGTGCTGCGGGCGTTCAACCGGGTGCGGTTGAGCCTGGCCGCGGCCGGCCTGGGCGCGGCCGAGGGCGCGCTGACCCTGGGCGTCAAGTTCGCCGTGGAGCGCAAGCAGTTCGGCGTGCCCATTGCGCAAAAGCAGGCCATCCAGAACTACGTGGCCGATTGCGCCGTGGACATCGAGGCGCTGCGCCACCAGGTGCAGTACATAGCCTGGCTGGCCGACAGCGGCCGGCCGGACGGCGCGCAATCGAGCATCGCCAAGTACCTGGCGGCGCGGGTGGCGCGCGACACGGCCAACAAGATGCTCCAGGTACACGGCGGCTATGGCTTTAGCGATGAGTACACCATCTCGCGGATCTACCGCGATGTGCGCGCGCTGCGGCTGCTGGGCGGCACGGACGAGATACAGCGCTACGCGGTGGCGCGCGGCATCTTTGACGAACAGGGCTTGAAGATTCAACCGTAGCGGTAGCGAGGCCCCGGCATGGATTTCACGCTTGATCCCAAACACACCGCGCTGCGCCGGATGCTGCGCGCCTTCTGCGACCAGGAGCTGCGGCCGCGCGCCAAGGAACTGGACCGCACCGGCGTGCCCGACCCGGCCGTGCTGCGCTGGATGGGCGAGCTGGGATTCTTTGGCATTCCCTTCAGCCAGGAATACGGCGGCGCGGGCGCGGGCGAGATGGGCTACTGCATTTTGATGGAAGAGCTCGACCGCGCGTGCCCGTCCACCGCCACGATCATCGGCGCGCACATTGGCATCGCGGCCATGAGCCTGTATCTGGATGGCTCGCCCGAGCTGAAGCGCAAGTACCTGCCGGGGCTGGCGCGCGGCGAGCAGATTGGGGCCTTTGGCCTCACCGAGCCAAACGCGGGTTCAGACGCGGCCGGCATCCAACTGCGGGCCACGCTCGAAGGCGACTCGTACTACCTCGACGGCCAAAAGATGTGGATCACCAATGGGCCGATCGCCGACGTGATCATGGTGCTGGCCGTCACCGACCCGGCGCTGGGCGCGCGGGGCGGCGCCACCGTGTTTGTGGTGGAGAAAGATTGGAAGGGTTTTTCAGCCGGCAAGCCCGAGAAGAAGATGGGGCTGCACGGTTCGCCCACGGCGCTGCTCAACTTTGACGAAGTGCGCGTGCCCAAGGAAAACGTGCTGGGCCAGGTGGGGATGGGCTTTGTCACGTTTATGAAGACGTTGGACATCGGCCGGGTGAGCCTGGGGGCGGCCACGCTGGGCGGGTCGGAGGCGGCGCTGGAAGCCTCCTTGCGCTGGGTCACGGCGCGCAGCCAGTTTGGCCGTCAGATCGCCAATATGCAGTCGATACAGTTTATGCTGGCCGATATGGCCACCGAGATCGAGGCGCTGCGGTCGCTGGTGTACCGCACGGCCTGGCTGGTGGACAGCGGGCGACCCTTCATCCGCGAAGCGGGCATGTGCAAATTGCTCGGCTCGGAGACGGCCAGCCGCTGCATCGACCGGGCGCTGCAAATCCACGGGGCGTTGGGCCTGTCGCGCGACTTTCATCTCGAGCGCGGCTGGCGCGACGCCCGCATCGGCGAAATTTTCGAAGGCACCAATGAGATCCAGCGCATCGTGATTGCCAGCGAGCTGCTGCAGGAGCGCGGGGTGCGCATCCGGCCATGAACATTGTGGTGGTGCTGCGGGCCGTGCAGGACCCGGCTGGCTTAGCGGTGAACCGCAAAGCGCAGAAGGTGTTTGTGAACCAGGAGGGCTATCGACTGAACCCGGCCGACCACAATGCGCTCGAAGCTGCGCTGAGCCTGGCCGGCGCCGAGCATCGCGTCACCGCGCTGAGCTATGGCGGGCCGCCAGCCGAAGACGTGCTGCGCGATGCGCTGGCCGCCGGCGCGCAGCGGGCGCTTTGGGTGCGGGCGCCGGAACTGCAATTTGCGGATGCAGGCGTGCTGACCCAGGTGCTGCGCCGTGCCCTTGAGTACCTGGGCAGCGCTGACGTGGTGGTGCTGGGCGCAGAGGTGCTTGACGCCGACCTGGCCCAGGTGGCGCCACGGCTGGCGGCAGCGCTGGACGGGACGTTTGTCGACAACGTCCAGCAACTAATAGCCGCCGAGGCTGGAACCGTGCGGGCTGTCGTGCCGGCTGACGGCGCAAACGGTTATCGCCTGGTCGAGGCCGATCAGCCTGTCGTCGCGGCCGTGGCGCGCGACAGCAACCAGCCGCGCTTTGCGCCCGCGCCGCGGATCATCACGGTGTACTCGAC
This sequence comes from uncultured Anaerolineales bacterium, assembly GCA_964449185.1. Taxonomy (GTDB): domain Bacteria; phylum Chloroflexota; class Anaerolineae; order Anaerolineales; family UBA6663; genus CAYUYN01. Next base: position 8,630 of record CAYUYN010000031.1, read on the forward strand.
GCCGGACGCCGTTGAGACGGTGACTTTGGCCGAGCTGGGCGTGAGCGAAGCCGAGCTAACCCCGTTGACCGAGGCGCGCGGCGAGTCGTTCCCGCCAGAGCGTGAGTTGGGCATGGTGATGGAGGGGACGGAGGCGGAGACAGTGCGGCGCGTGGCGGAGATGCTGGGCCGGCACACGAAACGTGGCAGGTCGGCGCCTTAAGTGCATTCAAGAAACACCTGACGGATGCGGCCGACAGACCTAACCCCCCAGCCCCCTTCCCTTGGTGGGAAGGGGGTGCCTCCTGGCCACGTGCCGTTGCACAGAACTTGATGGCTTGTACTTGGGTGCTACAGAACCTGGCGGGTTTGCCCTGGAACCATTATGGACATCGATGATCTGGCTGCGCTGTTAGGAGAGGGCATTGCTGCCGAAACTGGCGCCGACATATGGGTGGTGATGCCGGCCGCCCACGGCAGCGCGGGCGCGCGGCTGTTGGGCGAGGCGCGGCGGCTGGCCAATGGGCTGGGCTGTTACGTGCACGCGCTGCTGACGCGCGAGGTCGGGGCACAAGACGCCGGGGCGAAAGACGCGATTGCTTTTGGGGCGGACCGGGTGCATATCGCGGCTGATCCGTTGGCCTATCTATCGGACCAGCAGCCCGAATTTGTGCTGTTCGACGATACGCAACGCGCGGAGGCGGCGTACTTTGCTCAGCGCAATGGCGCCGGGCTGATCACAGGGGCGCGCGGGCCCTTGAGGGTTGACGAGACCACGCGAGCGCTGTTGGCGGCGCACCCGGTTTATGACGGCGAGTATTTCCAGGATCGGGCCGTCACGTCAGCCATCAAGGTGGTCACCCTGGTCGCAGACGACCTCCCCGCCCCGTTCCCCGACACCGGCCGCAGCGGTGAGGTACGCGTGGCCGACACAGCGGCGACGGCGCCGCGGCTGCGCGACCTGGGGCCAGCCAACCACACGCCGCCCGCGTGGCGGCCTCTTAGTAAGGCCCGCCTCATCGTGTCGGCCGGGCGCGGGGTGCGCGACGAGGCCGGCTTTGCGCTGGTGCGGCAGTTGGCGGAGGCCTTGGGGGCGGCGTTGGCCGGGGACCGCTCGGCGCTGTCCTCGGGTTGGATCGATGAGGCGCATGAGGTGGGCGTGACAGGACAGGAAGTGGCGCCGGACGTGTATCTGGCGGTGGGCATTCTGGGCGACACCGTGCACAACGCCGCCATCGCCGGGGCGCGGCGCGTGATCGCGGTACACGCGCAGCCCCAGGCGCCGATCTTCAAGGTGGCGGAGGTGGCGGTGGTGGCTGAGCCGAAGACGTGGGTGGCGCTGCTGCTCGCGGCGTTGAAGCAATCTATCACTCCTTTATGACTCGCTTCAAACGCGCCGTGCTCGGCTTCATGCTCATTGCCAACCTTGGCGTCTATTCGGCGTTCGCGCTGTGGGTGCTGATCGACGGCGGTCTGCCGCGACTGCCGAAGATCGATGTGGCAGCGGCCGCGCCGATCGTGATTGACACCGAAGCGCCGCCGGCCGAGTCTTCGCCGACGCCGCCACCGCCGGTCATGCCAGTCGCGTCACCGACACCAGGCTGGACCCCGCCGCCGATCAGCCTGGCCCCCCTGCCCATGCTTGGCGCAACGACCGAGGCGGGGCTTCTGGTGGAGGCCAGCCCGGTACCGTCGGAGATCGTTCCCACGGACCCGGCCCGCCCCACCGATGTGCCCGAGGTCGCGCCCACACAGGCGGCGGAACCCACGTTCGATTTGCCGGCCAGCGCACGCGTGACGGGCCTCGTCGGCCACCGGCAGGCCCTGCCGCTGAGCTGCGAGGCGCGTTCGGCCACGGATTGGGCGGCCTTCTTTGGGGTGAAGATGGATGAGATGGAATTTGTGCGCGGCCTGCCCGTGTCGGATGATCCGGATCGGGGCTTTGTGGGCGACATCAACGGCGAGTGGGGCAACCTGCCGCCCGAGGCTTACGGCGTGCACGCGGCGCCCGTCGCTCGACTGCTGCGGCAGTATGGCGTGCCGGCCGCATCACAGCGCTACATGGCCTGGGACGCCCTGCGCGCGGAAATCGCCGCCGGGCGGCCGGTGATGGTGTGGGTCACCGGCCATGTGGAAGCGGGTGAAGGGCTGGTCTATACGGCTGGCGACGGGCGCCGCACGATCGTGGCGCGCTTTGAGCACACCGTCATCGTGGTCGGCTATGATGACGACAGCGTGATTGTTGCGGACGGCGCGAACACCTACCGGCGTCCGCTGGAGCGCTTTTTGGAGTCGTGGGGGGCGTTGCGCAACATGGCCATTACGGGGCAGGCCTGAGGCGCTCGGTGGAAGCGGTCTTACCCTTTTCGCGCAGGTAGAGCTCGAGGGCGCTGCGCGGAATGCTCCAGTAGCCGCGTGTGCCGCGCGAGACCGCCGGGCCCAGCAGCGCGCCGGGGAAGCGGCCCTCGCGCACGTGCTGCTGCACCGTCGCGCGGTGCAGATCGAGGATCTGCGCGACGCGCACGGTCGACAGCATCTCATTGGGATCCCAACCGCATACCAGGAAGAGCGGCTGCCCTTGCACCTCGGCGATGCAGGCCGAGGCGGTCATTTGCAGCCGCTGGCCAGCGAGATGGAGGGCGCCGGCAATGCTGCTGCGCGGGTTCACCCGCTCGCCGGCGACGAGGTAGGCCGTGCCGCAGTGGCGACACAGGAGGACCTGGCCGGCCTGAGCGGCCAGACGGTCGGTCTGGTGCGGCAGGGGCAGGGGTTTGCAGCAAAACCCGCAGATGAGATCAGAAGTAGGCACGGGGCGGCATTGTGCGGCAAGGTGAGGTCTGTGTCAAATCAAAGTAAGCAGTCAGCAGTCAGAAGAGACGACGGACGTCGGACAGCCGGGCGGTCGTGACAACTGCAACGCTTGGTGAGAGTTCCGCCTATGCCACGCACTGCCACCTGCGCCAGCGTGGGAGCGCGTTGCACGCGCGATCCCATTGTAGAGAAGGTAAGCCGGATCAACTGTTCCTCGCATCGAAGAGGGTGGTCGCGGGTGCAACCCGCTCCCACGTTCGACAAGGCGCCTCTTACTCTTTCAGGCACGGATTGGCACAAGCGGGAGCGCCGGAAGTCGCTACGTCAGAATAAGAGCGCCACCACCACAAACAGTGGGCGCCATTTCATATTTGCCGGTCAGAGGCTAAAATGGGACGTGGATAGGCACCCCCTGATGCTTCGGTTCGCCCTCTTTGATCTCGACGACACCTTGTACGCGGCGCAGTGCGGCCTGTGGGCCGCGATTGGCGAGCGTATCGACCTGTTTATGGTCGAGCGGCTGGGCCTGGCGCCTGAGACCGTGGTGGCGCAGCGCCGGCACTACCTGGAGACCTTCGGCACCACCCTGAATGGGCTGCGGCGCGAGCACCAGGTGGACCCGCACGCCTACCTGGACTTCGTGCATGACCTGCCCTTGCCCAACTACCTGTCACCAAACTCGGCGCTGGACGCCATGCTCACGCGGCTGCCCATGACGAAAGCCATCTTCACCAACGCCGATGCCGCCCATGCGCGGCGCGTGCTGGACTGCCTGGGCATCGCCCGACACTTTGCGCAGATCATCGACATTCACACGCTGGAGTTCATCAACAAGCCCGACGCCCGCGCCTACCAACGCGCCCTGGCGCTGTTGGGGGCGCGTCCGGAGGAGTGCGTGTTCAGCGACGATGCGCCACGCAACTTGCGGCCGGCGCACGACCTGGGCCTGCTGACGGTGCTGGTGCGGGCCGGGGATCAAGCCTTGCCGAACGGCGTCGACTACCAGATCGCATCCATCCTCGAGCTCGAAGGCGTGCTCGCGGCGGCCGGCGCACACAGCCGGGCCTGAGGCCACAAGGACAGAGCGATGCCAAGCGAACGCGAACGCGCGCAGGCCCTGCTGCTGGGCCTGGCCCTGGGGGATGCCCTGGGCTGGCCGGTAGAGTTCCTGGACCGGCCGCGCATCCTGGTCAAGTATGGCCGGGCCGGCATTCTCGCGCCGCCCGACCCGGCGCTCTACACCGACGACACGCAGATGTCGGCGGCCGTGGCGGAGGCCCTGGTGGAGGCCGGTCAGCGCGAGCTGGAAGTGCTCATGGGCGCCATGGCGCGCAAGTTCATCGGCTGGAAGCGCGACCCGTCCACGCCCAGCCGGGCGCCGGGCGCCACTTCCATCCGCGGGGTCAATGCGCTGGAGCGCGGCGCGCCCTGGCGCGAGGCCGGGGTGAAGGACTCGAAGGGCTGCGGCTCGTGCATGCGCGTGGCGCCAGTGGGTTTCTTCTACCAGGGCGACCCTGGCCGGCTGCAGAACATCGCGCGCGCGCAGGGGGTGCTCACCCACCGGCACCCCACCGCCGATGCCGCCTGCATCGCGGGCGCCTACCTGGTCAAGCTGGCCTTGGACGGCGTTGACCCGAGCGAGTATCCCCAGCGCGTGCTGAAGTTTGGCTCGGGCATCTCGGCTGAGTTTGAGGCCGCCATCGAGCGGGTGCCGGCGGTGCTGAGCTGGCATGACGAGGAGGCCGCGCTGAACCACATCGGACCCACGCGCGGGGGCGGCTGGGTGGCCGAGGAGGCCATTGCCATGGCGCTGTACTGCGTCATGCGGCATCCGGTGGATTACGTGGGCACGGTGCGCCTGGCTGCCAATATCAGCGGCGACTCGGACAGCGTGGCCAGCATCGCGGGCGGGCTGGTGGCGGCGCGGCTGGGTTTGAGCGCCCTGCCCGGCGATTGGCTGGAGCGGCTGGAGAACCGCGAATACCTGATCGACCTGGCCAATCGGCTGGCCGATAAGAAAGTGGAGATGAGCGCCGCCTCGCAGCAAACTGCCGGCCTGGTGTGAGCGGCGCGCGACCATGGACCAACTGCTCTCGAACCCGCGCGGCATCATCATCCTATGCTGCTTCGGCGCCCTGGTCGTGGGCCTGAACATGACCCTGGTGGGCGTGCTGCGCGGGGACAAGCGCTTCCAGCGCGAAGCCTCCAAGTGGACCCAGGCCTTTGACGGCGGACGTGCCGCGCGCCAAAAGCAAGACAACGACGCGGCCGAGCTGCGCCGGATGGTGCAAGACCTCACAGACCGGCAACAGACCGGCCAGGAACCGCCGCATGATCAATAAGCTTGTCTCTCTCTCCGAAGCCGCGGCGCTGGTGCAGCCCGGCAGCATGCTGGCGCTGGGCGGCATGACGCTGTATCGGCGGCCGGTGGCGTTTGTGCTCGAGCTGCTGCGCCGGCCCGACCCACCGCGTGACTTGACCCTGCTGAGCTTTACCTGCGCCTACGACGGCGACCTGCTGGTGGGCGCCGGGCTGGCGCGCCGGGTGCGCACCTGCTACTTTGGCTTCGAAGCCTTTGGCCTGGCGCCCATGTTTACGCAAGCCGCCAACCTGGGCGACCTGGAGATCATCGAAGAGACCGAGGCCAGCCTGACCTTTGGCCTCAAGGCCACGCTGGCCGATGTGGGCTTTATGCCCGGGCGCGGCTGGATCGGCACCGACCTGCCGCGGCTGCGGCCCGACGTGCGGACGATCCACGATCCGTACTCCGGCGAAGAGCTGGTGGCCTTCCCCGCCATCCACCCCGACGTGGCCGTGCTGCACGCGCTTAAGGCAGACCGATCCGGCAACGCACAACTGGGCCGCAACCTGGGCGTGGATCAGGAACTGGCCCTGGCCTCGGGCACGGTGATCGTTACCGCCGAAGAAGTGGTAGACGCCCTCGACAGCGCCGATGTGGTCGCGCCGGTGGTGACGGCGGTGGTGCACGCGCCGCGCGGCGCCTGGCCCACCTCTTGCCACCCGTTGTACGCGGTGGGCGGCGGCGAGATTTTGGCATACCTGGATGCCTGCGCGCGCGAGGGGTTTGACGAGTACGTGCAGCAGCGGCTGGCAGCGACCGTGGAGAGCCGCGTATGATCCGAACGATGTACCGCAGCGGCAAGGGCGGCTTTACCACCGACCTCCCCAGCATCCACTGGCGCGTGGCCCTGCGCGACCCCGACGGCGTGCTGTGGGTGGATTTTAGCCAAGAGCCGCCGGAGGCCGTCGAGCCGCTGCTGCGCGACGTCTTCCAATTTCACCCCCTGGCCATTGACGACGCCCTGCGCGAAACGCACGTGCCCAAGATCGACAACTGGGGCGATTATGCCTACGCCGTGCTGCACGGTGTGGCCTATGATTCCGAAGAGATCAAGCTGGGCGTGCGCGAGCTGGACGTCTTCCTCGGGCGCAACTACCTGGTCACCCACCACAAGCTGCCGCTGGACGTAGTCGACCGGGTCTGGTCCAGCGCCTGCACCGACCAGCGCCGGCTCGAGCGCGGGGCCGACTTCCTGCTGTATGACTTGGTCGATCAGTTGACGGCGGACTACATGCCGGTGATCGACTCGATCGACGATACGGTGGATCACATTGAAGACGAGGTGTTTGAGAAACCCACGCAGCACACGCTGAGTACCATCTTTACCCTCAAGCGGGTGGCCCTGCAGATGCGGCGCATCATCGGGCCGCAGCGCGAGGTGCTCAACCGGCTGGCGCGCGACAGCTATACCATGATCGACCCCGCCGACCGGGTCTACTACCGCGATGTGTATGACCACCTGGTGCGGCTGGCGGACATCAACGAAAGCCTGCGTGACCTTATCAGCGGCGCGCTGGACACGTACCTTTCGGTCACCTCCAACCGCATCAACGAGGTGATGAAGGTGCTGACCATTATCAGCGCGCTGTTTATGCCCCTGGCCTTCCTCAGCGGCTTTTTTGGCATGAACTTCACGACCATTCCGTTTGACAGTCCGTGGCTGCTGGTGTTTGCCCTGGGGCTGATGGTCGCGACGCCCGTCGGCATGTTTATCTTGTTCAAGCGGCGCGGCTGGTTGTAAAGCGGCCCTTGTTTCAGGGTATAATCACCAGCGCACTATGTTCACTCATCTGAGGAGACGGCATGGGCCTTGAAGGAAAAGCGGCGTTGGTCACTGGCGCTTCGCGCGGGATTGGCCGCGCCATCGCCGAGGAGCTGGCGCGGCGCGGCGCCAAGGTCGTCGTCAACTATGCCAAGGACGAAGCCGGCGCCCAGAGCGCGGTGGAAGCCATCACGGCGGCCGGCGGCGAGGCCCGCGCCATCCAGGCCGATGTGTCAGACTACAAGGCGGCTGGAGGGCTTATTAAGGGCGCCATCGAGGCCTTGGGCGGCCTGGATATCCTGGTCAATAATGCCGGCACCACGCGCGATATGGTCATCATGATGATGCCGGAAGCCGATTGGGACCTGGTGATCGCCACGAATTTGAAGAGCGCCTTCAACTGCTCCAAAGCGGCCGTCAAGACCATGCTGCGCAAGCGCGCGGGCCGCATCATCAACATCACCTCGGTAGCGGGCATTGCCGGCAACGGCGGGCAGACCAACTACTCGGCCAGCAAGGCGGGGCTCATCGGCTTTACCAAGGCCCTGGCGCGCGAGGTGGGGGCCCGCAACATCACCGTCAACGCGGTGGCGCCGGGCTTTGTGCCCACCGCGCTCACCAACGACCTGCCCGCCGACCTGAAGGCAGCGTCCCTGAAGCAGATTCCGCTCGGGCGCTGGGGCACGCCCGAGGATGTGGCGCACGCGGTGGCCTTCCTGGCCTCCAGCGAGGCCAGCTACATCACCGGCCAGGTGCTGAGCGTGGACGGCGGCATGGTGATGGCTTAACATGCCGCGCGCCGCCGTATCCCTCATGGGCACTGACGACCACAGCCTGGCCGCGGCCCCAAGCCACAACCCGGCCGCTCCCGAGCCGCGCCGCGGCAAGACCACGATTGCCCCTGACGTCTTGCTGACCATCGCGCGGCTGTCGGCGCTGGGCGTGGCGGGCGTGGCGCGGGTTGAGCCGGTGCCTGGCGGGGTTGACCGCCTGTTTAGGCGCGGCGTGCACGACGGCGTGCGCATCGCCGTGAAGGACCACGCCGTGGGCGTGGACTTGTATTTGGTATTGGAACAAGACCGCAACGTGCGCGACATCAGCCGGGCCGTTCAGGCGGCGGTGGCGCGCGCGATCCAAGAGATGGTGGGCATGGAGGTGCTGGCGGTCAACATCCACATTGAAGATGTCGCGTACCCGGAGCAGGAGGCGCAATAGCGATCGCTAGCCTGCGCCGGGGGTGGCGAGCTCGCACAATTGCTAGAAACGGTAATGGCATGAAAGCACGCCGTAAGGCACGCACCGTAGCGCTCCAGGCACTTTACGAAATCGACTGTACGACCCATCTGGCCGATAGGGTGCTCGAAGAACGCATCGCCGAGCAGCCCCTGAGCGCGGAACTGAATGACTTTGCGCGAAAGCTGGTGGAAGGGGTGATGGCCCAGGCGCCGGCCCTCGACCGGCTGATTCAAAAGTATGCCCCGGAGTGGCCGGTGGACCAGATGGCGCTGATCGACCGCAACATCCTGCGGATGGCCATCTGGGAATTTGCCGCCGACCGCCAAACGCCCATCAAGGTCGCCATCAATGAGGCCGTCGAATTGGCCAAGCTCTACGGCTCGGACAGCGCCCCACGCTTCGTCAATGGCGTGCTGGGCGCGCTGGCCACCCGCCAGGGCGAAGTAACCCAAACCTTTAGCCGCCCGCCGGCGGTCGACAAGGGCCAAACGGACGAGACGCGCTAAGCCAATACTGGAAAGATCATGGACTTCTTTGGCATTGGCTGGCTCGAGTTCTTCTTTGTCCTGATCATCATCTTGATGGTGGCGGGTCCCAAGGACATTGAACGCGGGGCCAAGGGCCTGGGCCGGCTAATCAACCGGCTCAACCGCTCGCCCGGTTACCAGGCCATCCGCCGCGCCTCCACCGAGCTGCGCAACCTGCCCCAGCGCCTGGCGCGCGAAGCCAACCTGGAAGAGCTCAAAGGGCTGGCCCAGGAAGTTCAGCAGGTGAAGCAGGAAGTGCAGCAGGTCCGGCAGGAAATCAAAGAGAACACCGGCAACATCGCCGGCACGCACAAGGCCTTCCAGGCCTGGGTGCAGGAATTGCCCAAGACGCCCGCAACGCCGGAGGCCAACCAACCTAACGGCGCCCAGTCGCCCCCGGCCCCGGCCGAGCCGAACCCGGCGCCCGACCCCGCCACACCCAACACGCCATGAAGGCCCTCCTCCGTCGTATCTGGTGGATACTGACCCTGCCCGTGCGGGTAGTGCTGGCGCCGTTTCGCTGGCTCCGCGGCCGGTTGCGCGCGGTCAGGGATTTCTTTACAACCGAGCCGGAAGACGTTTCGCTCACCGACACCATCGGCGAAGCCCTGGAGAGCCGCGAAAGCCTGTTTGACATGTTTGCCGGCGTCGGTGACCACATCGACGACTTGCGCCGCAGCCTGATCCGCTCGGTGATCGTCCTGGCCATCACAACGGGTTTGAGCTTTTTGTTCGTCAAGCCGCTGATGGAGGTGCTGGTCCGGCCCCTGCCAGGCGGGATTGCCAGCCTGCAAACCATCGAGCCCACCGAAGGCCTGAGCGTCTTTATGCGGGTGGCGCTGCTGTCGGGCGTGGCCTTTGCCATGCCGTGGATCATCGCGGAGTTGTACCTGTTTGTGGCGCCGGGGCTCATGCCGCGCAGCCGCCGGACGATGGCGCTGGGCATTCCGGCGGCCAGTGTGCTGTTCCTGGCCGGCATCGCGTTTACCTTCTTTGTCATGCTGCCGCCGGCCATAGACTTCATGTTTCGCTTTCTAGAATTTGAGTCGGCCTGGCGTCCCTCGGCGTACTTTGGCCTGGTTACCAGCCTTATGTTTTGGATTGGCATCTCGTTCCAAATGCCGCTGATCCTCTATGCCCTGGCGGCCGTCGGGCTGATCCGGGCGCGCCAACTGGCGCAGCAGTGGCGGGCGGCCCTTGTGGTGATCGCCGTCATTGCCGCCGTGATTACCCCCACGATCGACCCCGTCAACATGGCCCTGGTGATGGCGCCCATGATCGCGCTGTATGGCATGAGCATCGTCGGGGCGGCCGTGGCCGGGGCGGGGCGCCGGCGCGACCTGCGCGAGCGCGCCGAACGACTGGCCAAGCCCGGCGCATGAGCGGGGGCCACTTCCACCACCTGGTTTCGGCCGCCGAATACCACGCGCGGCCGGCCGGTGAGGCCTACCTTCCCAGCCGCTTTAGCGAAGACGGCTTCATTCACTGCACGATCGAGCCTGAAGTCCTGCTGCACATTGCCAACCAGTTCTTCCGCGCGACCCCGGGTGAATTCCTGGTGCTGGTGATCGCCCCGGCCCGCCTGACCTCGGAGCTCAAGTACGAACCCCCCAGCCCGCTGCCGGCCGGCGGCCCCCTGGTGGGGCGGCTGTTCCCGCACATTTACGGACCGCTGAACCCCGAGGCCGTTGTGGGCGTGCGCAAAGCAGTGCGTGCGGAGGACGGGACTTTCATCGCGCTCTAGCAAGACTACCGGTCGAGCGTCTGCGCTGACGAGCGAGGCGTGAGACGACAGAGCGTCGTCCGTGAAGCGGTGCCCCTACGTGTGCGTCCAACAACCGAGCCACCGTGTGGGGCTGCCCGCAAAGGCGCCGAAGCCGGCGTGGCAAAGCCCTCTACAGGCTATGTGTCAGCGGCAGATGAGCATGGGGCGGCGGGATTCGCGGAGGACCTGGTCGACGGCGCTGCCAATGACGATGTCGACGACGGGGGTGGCGCCGTAGCCGCCGATGACGATGAGGTCGCTGTGGTCGTCTTGGGCTGCCTGCAAGATGGCGGCCGCCGCCGGGCCACTGTCGCGCTCGATGTAGATCGCCTGAAGCTCGTGCATCTCCAGGTACTCGCGGGCATGGGCCAGGGCCCCGGCGTTGGTTTCACCGGATTCTTTGATGGTCACGACGGTGAGCGAGGCCTGCCAGGCTTCGCCCAGGTAGGCGGCCACGAACAGGGCCTCGCGCGCCTTGGGGCTGCCGTCATAGGCCAGCAGCACGCGGCCCGGCGCGGGCCACGGCTCGGGCACGGCCAGCACGGGGCGCGGGCAGCGATGGATGATGGTGCGGAAGCCGGAGCCAAGGCGGGCCAGGGCCTGGGGCGCGGGTGGATAGGACAGGTTGAGAATCACCAGGTCGGTGAGGGCGGCGCGCTTGGAGATGGTGCGGGCGACGTCGCCGGCCTCGATGGCCAGGCTGCCGGGCACGCCGGCCGCGGCGCAGCGCTCGTTGAACTGGGCGCGGATGGCCAGGGCCGCCTCGCTTGCGCGCTGGGCCTCGTTCGCGACGACGTGCAAACCGTGGAGCTGCGCCTGCTCGCGCTCGGCGACCACCAGGGCCTCTTCCAAGGCATACCAGCCAGCAGGCTCGCCGCTGACCGGCACCAGGATATCGGCGAAGAGACGATCATCATAGCGGGCGGCCAGTTTGCGCTCGCGCCATTGGCCGGGGGCCGGGCCGTCCTTGAGGCCGTCCGGCACCACGGCCGAGAGCAGCCGGCGCCCAGCGCG
>CAYUYN010000032.1:0-4481 GCA_964449185.1 uncultured Anaerolineales bacterium
GGCGGCGCGCAATGCCGGCGCGCTGGCCGCCGTGGGCGACCTGCTGGCCTTCACCGACGCCGATTGCGTGCCCGCCCCAGACTGGCTGGAAGCGCTGGCGCGGCCCTTTGCCGACCCCGAGGTAGTCGGGGCGAAGGGCACCTATCGCACGCGCCAGGCGCAGCTTGTGGCGCGCTTTGTCCAGCAGGAGTACCAGGACAAGTACGACCGCATGGCCCGGCGCGACAAGATCGACTTTATCGACACCTACTCGGCGGCCTATCGCCGCTCGGTGTTCCTGAAGAACAAGGGCTTCGAGACGGCCTTCCCCACCGCCTCGGTGGAAGACCAGGAGCTGTCGTTCCGGCTGGCGCAGAAGGGCTACGTGCTCAAGTTCGTGCCCGATGCCAGCGTGGAGCACCGCCACGACCGCGGCCTGGGCGAGTACCTGCGGCGCAAGTTTTGGATCGGCTACTGGAAGGCCTATCTGCTGCGCTGGCACCCGGAGAAGGTGCTGAGCGACTCGCACACGCCGTTGGCGCAGCGCGCGCAGTTGGGTCTGCTGGGTCTGGCGCTGGCCCTGGGGGCAGTGGGCGTGCTGTGGACGCCGCTGCTTTGGGCGGGCCTGGCCTGTCTGGTGGTCTTTCTGGCGTCGGCGCTGCCGTTTATGGCCAAGATCGCTCGGCGGGACGCGCCGGTGCTGCTGATTGCGCCGCTGATGCTGCTGGCGCGCGCGGGCGCCTTGGGCGTGGGGCTGGCGGCCGGGACGGTGGGCCTGCTGGGCCGGCGCAGCCCGCGCCAGGCGGTGGTGGCCTGGCTGGTGGATGTGCTCAAGCGGCTGCCGGACGTGACCCTATCGGCGGCTGGGCTGCTGCTGGCCCTGCCGGTGCTGTTGGCGGCGGCGGTGCTGATCAAGCTGGACTCTCCCGGGCCGGTGTTCTTCGTGCAGGCGCGGGTGGGGCAGCATGGCCGTTTGTTCCGCATCTTCAAGCTGCGGACGATGGTGGCCGGCGCCGAGGCGCTGGCCGAGCAGGTGTTGGAGCAAAGCGCGGCTGGCCAGGCGCGGCCGGGACCAGTGCTCAAGGTGCCCAACGATCCGCGCGTGACCCGCGTGGGCCGCTGGCTGCGGCGCTGGAGCGTGGACGAGCTGCCGCAGTTGTGGAATGTGCTGCATGGGGAGATGAGCCTGGTGGGTCCGCGCCCCGAGGAGCCGCGTATCGTGGCGCTCTACACCGATTGGAACCGGCGGCGCCTGGCCGTCAAGCCTGGCCTCACCGGCCCGATGCAGGTCAACGGCCGCGGCAGCCTCCCCCTCGACGAGCGCGTGCAGCTTGAGCTGGACTACATCGAACACTACACCCTGTGGCGCGACCTCAGCATCCTGGCAAGGTCGATCCCGGTCGTAATTTCGGGGCAGGGCGCTTTTTGAAGGCGTGTGTCGGTGTGTAGGTGTGGACGCTTGCGCGTGGACGTCCACACTTACACACTTACACACCTGCTCTATCCCCCACGGAAATACCCAATCACCTCATCCAACGTCTCGTCCAGCGAGATCGTCGGCCCCCACCCAATCATTTCCCGCACCCTGTCCAGCGCCGGGACGCGGCGCAGCATGTCTTCAAAGCCCACCTCATACGCCTGATCGTAGGGCACGCCCACAATCTCCGAGGCGCTGCCCGAGCGCTCCCGCACGCGCTCGGCGAGCTGGCGGATGGTCACCTCTTCCTGGCTGCCCACATTGTAAATGCCGCCCACGGCCGCCGGCTCCAGTGCCAGGCCGATGATGGCGCGCACGGTGTCCTTGACGTTGCAGAAGCAGCGCGTCTGCTGGCCGCTGCCGTAGACGGTCAGCGGCTGCCCGGCCAGCGCCTGCTCCACCAGCCGCGGGATGACCATGCCGTAGCTACCGGTCTGGCGCGGGCCGACCGTGTTGAAGAAGCGGCAGATGACGATGGGCAGGCCAAACTGCTTGTGGTAGGCCAGGGCCAGGAACTCGTCGATGGCCTTGGACTCGGCGTAGCTCCAGCGGCTCTTGGTGGTGGGGCCCATCACCCGGTCGGCGTCTTCGCGGAAGGGCAGGTCGGTGCTCTTGCCGTAAATTTCAGACGTGGACGCCACCAGCAGCTTGGTGCGGTAGCGCCGCGCCAGGCGCAGCATGGTCTCGGTGCCCTGGATGTTGGTCTCCAGCGTGCGCACCGGGTCCTTGACGATCAGCTCCACGCCCACGGCCGCCGCCAGGTGGAAGATGACGTGGCTGGTGCTGGCCAGCCGGTCCATGACGGTCTCGTTGATGATCGATTCGTAAATAAACTTGAAGTTGGGGTGCGCCGCCACGCTGTCCAGGTTGGCCAGGCGGCCGGTGGATAGGTTGTCCACCGCGGTGACAGTGTGGCCCTGGGCCAGCAGGGCTTCGGCCAGGTGACTGCCGATAAAGCCGGCGCCCCCGGTGATGAGCATGTGCATAATTTATTCCTTGTCAGGGACTGATGACCATTTGCCGGCGCCCGTGCAGCCGCCTGATCCGCCACAAGTCGCGCACCATGTCGAGCAGCCCCGCCCACACGCGCACCTTGCTGCCGGGGGCGTCGTTCCACTGCACGGGCATCTCGACGATGCGCAGGCCGGCGCGGTCGGCCAGGTAGAGGATCTCTACGTCGAACATGAAGCGGTCCACCTGGGACACGGCAAACAGTTGCCGAGCCACCGGGCCGCGGTAGGCCTTGAAGCCGCACTGCGTGTCCGACAGCCGCCACAGCCCCACCACCAACAAGCGCGCCCACTTGAAGACCTCCGACGCCGCGCGCCGGAACAGGGGTTGCGGCACGCGGATGTTGGAACTGGGCAGGTCGCGCGAGCCAATGACGATATCGGCCTGCTGGAGGTGCTCCAGCGCGCGTGGGACTTCCTCGATGGGCGTGGAGAGGTCGGCGTCGAGGAAGACCACGCGCTCGCCGCGCGAGGCTTGCACGCCCTGGCGGATGGCATAGCCTTTGCCGCGGTTGGGCTGGTAGGCCAACACCCGCGCGCGCGGCTCGCCGCCCAGGGCGGCCCGCACGGCGGCGACGGTCCCATCGCGGCTGCCATCGTCGACGACCAGCAGCTCAAAAGCGGGGTAATGCTCGCGCAGGTAGGCCAGCACGTGTCCCAGGTGCGGGGGCAGCCGCTGCTGCTCGTTGTACGCCGGGATGATGACGGACAGGGCCGGCGCGGGTGCGGGCACGGATGCGCTCATGCCATGGGCTCTTGCTCGAGGCGCGCGCGCAGCGCGAAGACCAGCGCGTGGTTGAGGATCAGGTGGCCGTCTTCCTGCTGGCCGATGCGGTCGCTGGGGATGATGACCTTGTGATCGGCCAGCGCGGCCAGGCGGCCGCCCGGCTGCCCGCAAAAGCCGATGACGCCGGCGCCCTGCGCCCGGGCATACTCGGCCGCCGCCACCACGTTGGGCGAGTTGCCCGAGGCCGAAATGAGGATGACCGTGTCGCCGGGCTGGAGCAGGTTCTTGAGCGGCTCGACAAAAATCTCGGCGTAGGCTTGGTCGTTGCCCACGGCGGTCAGCAGGGGCACATTGTCGGTCAGGGCCAGGGCGCGGAAGCGCGGCCGCCCCTCCACGTTTACGTACTTGTTCAGGTCGTTCATCATGTGCGAGGCCGTCGCCGCCGAGCCGCCATTGCCCGCGATGAACACCTGCCGCCGCCCGCGCCAGGCCGCCAGCAGCGCCTCGGCCACGGCGTTAATATCGTCCCGCGACAGGTTGCGGATGACGGACTCGAGCTCGGTGAGATAGGTTTCAATAAGGTCCATAAGTCGCACACGGAGATTGGAGAGTGGAGATTGGAGCCACTATCTCTAATCTCCACTCTCCAGTTTCCAGCCTCTAGTTTCCAGCCTCCACCCTCTTACTCCAATCTTCCCCAGCGTTGCCGCAGCGTGACCAGCACCGTCTGGACCAAAATCTGCAGGTCAAGCCAGATCGTCCAGTTGCGGATGTAGTAGAGCACCGCGCGCATTTCTTCTTCCAGGCCGGCCACGGGCACCACCGCCCACGGCCCGGTGACACCCGGCTTGACCGAGGCCAATGACGGCAGCCAGCGCCGGTAGTGCTCGCGGCCCTCCAGGCGGATGGGTTGGGGGCCGACCAAGCTCATGCGGCCCAGCAGCACCGGCCACAGCAGCGGCAGGCGATACAGCCCGGTGACGGCCAGCACTCCATCAGGCCGGGTGGAGAAGGTGCGCGCCCGGAACGGCCGCCCGCCGATGCCGACATAGTCCTCCGCCACGAAGATGCGGGCGCCCCCGAGGCGGCTCACCAGAATGGCCAGGTTGAGGGGCAGGGTGAGCACAAACAGCACCAGGCCCAGGCCATAGTCCAGCGCGGCTTTCATCAGGGCGTCAAAGCCCGAGAGGCGGGCCGAGTCTACCACAAACAGCGGAACGAAATTGCGGTGCGCGACCCGCGGGGTGGTGGCCAGCAGGTCGTAATAGCCCGGCGACAGGCGGATGCG
>CAYUYN010000032.1:4581-20030 GCA_964449185.1 uncultured Anaerolineales bacterium
TGGCGCGCGATGGTGCGGCCCTGCTCGTCGGCGCCGACCACCAGGGCCAAGGCCATCAGGTGGCCGCGCCGGCGCATGGCGCGCACCACGCGCCGCATGCAGAAGCGCCCGGCGCCCACGGCCAGCAGGCTGAGCACCCAACTGGCGAAGAGCCAGCGCAGGGCCAGGTCGGACTCGCCGGCCAGGGTGTTAACCACGATGAGCAGCAGGCTGCCGTAGGTGCAGCCGGTGGCCACCGTGGCGTACTCCTGCGAGTCTTCGAGCACCGTCTCCAGGTCGTACAGGCGCAGGGCCGCAAAGCTGAACAGCCCCGGCAGCAGGCCCAGGGCGATGGCCTCCATATAGTTGGGGTCGACGCGGACGGTGCGGAACACCAGCCAGAAGGCCGCCCACTGCGCCAGCAGCAGGCCCAGCGCGTCGGCGCCCACCAGCGACAGCAGGAGGATCAGACGCCCGCGCCGGCTCACGCGGCCTCCGGCGGCTCGGCTTGGCCGGCGGTCGTGGCCGGCAGGCGCAGGCCGGCGTTGAGCAGCACGCGCGCGCCGCCCTCTTCAAAGCGGAAGTCCATGCGGCGCAGACCCTGCTGGCCCAGCGCCTGGGTGATGGCCGCCTGGGTACCTGGCTGGCAGTAGATCATCATAAAGCCGCCGCCCCCGGCCCCGGCAATCTTGCCGCCCAGGGCGCCATTGGCGCGCGCCAGGGCGTAGGCGTCGTCGATGGCGGGGTTGGTCACGCCGGCGGCAAAGCGCTTCTTCTGCTCCCAGCCGGCGTGCAGCCACTGGCCAAAGCCGGCCAGATCGCCGCGCACCAGGCTGTCGCGCAGGCCGTAGGCCATGTCGCGCACGGCGGTCAGGGCCTGCACCACGTCCGCCTGGCTGCGCTCGGTCGACTCGCGCTGGCGCGAAAGAATCTTGGATGACTCGCGCGCCGTGCCGGTGAAGAACAGCAGCAGGTTGGCCTGCATGGCCTCCAGCGTGCCGGGCGGCGTGCGGATGGGGGTGACGCGCGTGTCTTGAGCGGTGAACTCCATGAAGTTGAGGCCGCCAAAGGCCGAGGCGTATTGGTCTTGATAGCCGATGGGCATGCCCATCTTTTCCAGCTCGATGCGGATGGCCAGTTGTGCCACTTGCGCTTTAGAAAGTGTCTGTCCGCGCGCGGTGCTGACGGCCTTGACCGCCGCCACGGTGAGGGTGGAGCTGGAGCCCAGCCCGGTGCCCGGAGGCACCTCCGACGCCAGGAACATCGACACGCTGTGGTCGAGGCCGAATTCGTGCAGGATGGCTTTGGGCAGGTTGAGGTCGCCTTCCCAGAAGAGCGACTCGCCGGGAGTGTGGCGATAGAAGGTGCGGTAGTCGGACGAGAGGATCTGCAGCTCCGGGCCGCCGTGGACGGTCAGGATGACGTAGACGTATTTGTCGATGGTGGCGCTGACCACCGCGCCGCCGTGCTGGGTGAAGAAGGCCGGCAAATCGGTGCCCCCGCCCGCGAAGGAGATGCGCACCGGCGCACGCGCAATAAGCATCGCTGCCTCACCAGCCGCGGACGGTGCCGACGCGCTTCATATACTCGCGCGCCTCATCGGCGTAGTTGCGAAAATCGGCCTGGTCCTGGGCCCAGGCCAGGTACTCGTCGATATTGCCTTCGAGCGTGCCCCGCGGCTCCCAGCCCAGCGCGCGCAGCCGCGCAATATCCGACAGGATGTGGCGCGTGTCGCCAAAGCGATACTCGCCGCTGACCCGCGGCTGGGTGGGGTGGCCGGCGCGCTGGGCCACGCATTCGGCAAATTCCAGCACGGTGGTCTGGCGGCCGCCGCCCACGTTGAAGGCCTGGTAATCGGCGCGCGAGTCTTCGAACACCAGCAGGTTGGCGCGGGCCACATCGCCCACGTACACAAAATCGCGCAACTGCCGCCCGTCCTCGTAGACCGTGAGGGGCTGGCCGGCCAGGGCCTGCATGGCAAAGATGCGCATGGCGCCGGAATAGGCGTTGCGGTAGGACTGCCGCGCGCCCTGCGTGATGCTGTAGCGCAGGGCCACCGTGGGCAGGCCGTAGCGCCGGCCCAGGTTGAGCGCCAGCGTTTCCTCGGCAAACTTGCTCATGGCGTAGGAGTTGTGGCCGTTGACCAGGCTGTCTTCGGGTGTCCATTCGGCCGCCAGCTGCTCGCCGCAGCGCGGGCAGCGCGGCTCCCACTCGCGCGCCAGCAGTTGGGCCTCGGGCCGCGGGCCCGGGTACTGCCGCCCGTCGCGCGGGCAGTTGTAGCGGCCCTCGCCGTAGATGGCCTGCGACGAGGCCACCACAATCTTGCGCAGGGGCAAATGCTTTTCGACGGCCACCTCATACAGCAGGGCGGTGCCGGCGGCGTTGACGTGGAAGAACTTGGCGAAGTCGGGCAGGTAGTCCTGGTAGGCGGCGAAGTGGAAGACGGCCTCGACCCCGTCCAGCGCGCGCTCCCAGGCGGCGCGGTCGCGCACGTCGCCGTGGATCAACTCGACCTCGGCCGGCAGGTAGGCGGGGGCCTGCCCCTCCACGTGCACGGGCGGCGTGAGGGCATCCAGCACGCGCACCGCGTAGCCGCGGGCGAGCAGGAGATCAACTGTGTGGGAGCCGATAAAGCCGGCCCCGCCGGTGACGAGGATCTTCATGTTAGCAGCGGATTTGGCATCCCGCGCTGTAACGTCCTTGAAACGCCAGTGGTCTAATCCGCACCCGATCGTTGTCTTAATCCCACCCAGTGTACCGCTAAACGTCTTTAGTCGAGCCTTTCACCCCTGCACCCCTGCTCCCCTGCGCCTTGCACCCCCGCGCCCTCATGCCCTATACTCCGCGCCCATGCCCTCACCGCTCCGCCCGGCGGTCTTCCTCGACCGCGATGGCGTCATCATCGAGAACCGCGCTGACTATGTTAAATCCCTGGCCGAGGTCCGGTTTATCCCCGGCGCGCTGGAGGCGCTGGCGCGGCTGGCGGATTTTGACTGTGCCATTGTCATCGTCACCAACCAGTCGCCCATTGGGCGCGGGCTTGTGCCGGCGGCGGTGTCGGACACGATCAATGCCTACGTGCGGCAGCAGATTGTGCAGGCCGGGGGGCGTCTCGACGGGTTGTATGTGTGCCCGCACACGCCCGAGGCGGGCTGCACCTGCCGCAAGCCGGAGCCCGGCCTGTTGCTCGACGCACAGGCCGACTTGGGCCTGGACCCGGCCGCGTCGGTGATGATCGGCGATGCCGTGAGCGACGTGCTGGCCGGCCGGCGGGCGGGCATGCCGGCCATGCTGGTGCTCACCGGCCGGGGCCGCGGCCAGGTACCCGAACTGGCGCGCGCCGGCCTGGCCGACGTGCCGGTGGCCGCCGACCTGCCGGCGGCCCTGGCTGAATTGGTTGAAAATGCCGCCTGGCTCAAGAAAACGCCCCCGGCTGAGGGGGGCAGAGCAGAGACCTGGCGGATTTTACCATAAGAGGAAACTGCTCTAAATCTTAATCGGCTTTTGCAGCAAATCCACCAGCAGCGTCACCGCCGCCTGCACATCGCGAAAATCCACCATCTCCGACGGGCTGTGTACGTAGCGGCACGGGATCGACAGCGCCCCGGCCGGCACCCCGCCGCGCGCCACCTGGATGGCGGCGGCATCGGTGGAGCCGCCTTCGAGGATTTCGAGTTGGGTGGGCAGCCCGGCTTCCTGGGCGCGCTGGACCAGCAGGTTCTTCACGCGCGGGTCGGCAATCATGCGCGCGTCGCGCACCTTCACGGCCGGGCCCGCGCCCAGGCGCACTTCCATGCGGCGCCCGTTGGGCGTGTCGCCGGTGGCGGTGACATCCACCGCCAGGCCCAGGTCGGCCTCCAGCCCAAAGGCGGCCGTGGCCGCGCCGCGCAGCCCCACCTCTTCCTGCACGCTGAACACAAAGGCCACCTCGTGCGGGGTGCGCTTGAGGCGCCGCAGGGTCTCAATCAGGATGGCCACGCTGATGCGGTTGTCCATGCTCTTGGCCACCAGCCGGTCGCCCAGGTCCACGAAGCCTCGCTCAAAGCCGGCGGCGTCGCCCAGCTTCACCGGGCAGTTCTCGCGGCTGCTCGCGCCCACATCGATAAACAGGTCGTTGAAGCCGGGGACCTTGCTGGTGTCTTCGCGGCGGACTTCGAGGTGGACGACGCCGAGCACGCCGCTGCCAAAGCGCACGCGCGCGCCCACGCAGGTGAGCGGGCTCACGCCGCCCAGCGGCTGGCAGCGCACAAAGCCGTTGTCGTCGATGTGCGCCGCGATCACGCCGATCTCGTCCATGTGGGCCGAGAGCATCACCTTCTTGCCGGTCTTGGCGCCCTTCTTCACCACCGCGATCAGGTTGCCGAGCGGGTCCACGCTGATGTAGTCGGGGAGGTTGCGGATCTCCGCGCGGATCAGCTCACGGATCTGCTCCTCGCTGCCGCTCGGACCGTAGGCTTCGACGAGCTTCTTAATCAGTGGTTTCATATTGATCGATCAGTCAATTAGCGCTTGAGGACCGCCAGCGAGAAATTCTGCAGGGCCAGCTGCGCCAGGCGCACGGTGTTCTCCCAATCTTCCAGGCGCACCAGGGAGGCCGGCGTGTGCAGGTAGCGGGCCGGCACCGACAGCGAGACGACCGGCACCCCGGCGCGGGCCTTCTGGATGGCGCCGGCATCGGTGCCGCCCCCGCCCGGCTGCCGGAGCTGATAGGGCAGCCCGGCCGCTTCGGCGCTGCGCGACAGGTAGTTCACCAGGCGCCGGTCGGAAAGAGTGCTGCCGTCGGCCACGTAAATCACCGGGCCAAGCCCCAGGCAGCAGTTGTACTGCGTGTTTTCGTGGTCGCGGCTGCTGGGCAGGTCTTGCGCGGGCGTGCAGTCCAGCGCGATAGCGGCCACGGGGTCCACCGCAAAGCCGGCCACCCGCGCGCCGCGCAGGCCGACCTCTTCCTGCACGGTGAAGGCCGCGTGCAGCTCCACCGGGTAGGGGCCGGCGCGCAGCAGGCCGATGAGCGTGGCGCAGCTCAGGCGGTCGTCCAGGGCCTTGCCGCGCAGGGCGCCCTCAAGCTGCACGAAGTCGGTGGCAAAGGCGGCGCGGTCGCCCACGGGCGCTAAGCGCCGCGCATCGGCCTGGCTGCCGGCGCCTACGTCAATGCGCATCTGGGAGGACTTGACCACGCTGGTTTGCCGGTCGCCGTTGAGCAGGTGCACCGGCGCGGCGCCGATGATGCCGGGCAGCCGCTTGGCGCCGACCAGCACCGGCTGGCCCAGCAGCACGCGCTCGCTGATGCCGCCGACCACCTCGAAGCGCAGGCCGCCGTCGGTGTCGTGGTCGACGATCATAAAGCCGACCTCGTCCATGTGGGCAGCCAGCAGCACCCGCGGCGCATGGCGCGTGCCGGGGGCCGCGCGCTTGACGGCCAGCACATTGCCGAGCGCATCCACGCGCGCCTCGTCCACGTGCGGGCCGATGGCCTCCAGCACCAGGCGGCGCACCGCGCCCTCATCGCCCGACACCGCCACGGCGTTAGACAACTCCCGCGCCAGGGCAACGTCGGCGACGGCCCAGGCGGGCGTGAGTGCTTTAGCGCGGGCGGGGCGGGAGGGTTTTTTAGTCATCGTCCCCGCTAGTCCCAAACAAGCGTTTCCAGAAAATCCATCCTCAGCCCCGCCGCGAACTCGGCCAGCAGCCGCCCGGCGCGGGTGATGTCCTTGAGCGCGACGATCTCCACCGGCGTGTGCATGTTGCGGATGGGCACGCTGACGATCATGGTCGGCACGCCCTCGCGCGCGATCTGTATGGCGAAGGCGTCGGTGCCGGAGTGGCCGCTCCAGATGGCCTCGACCGAATAGGGGACTTCGGCGCGGTCGGCGGCGGCTTTGAAGGCCTGGTGCAGCCCCGGGTGAATGTTGGGCCCGAGGGCCAGGGTCGGGCCGCCGCCCAACGCAAAGGTGCGGTAGCCAAATTCGCGCGTGTTGGCGTCGGTGCCCCAGGTGACGTCCACGGCCACGGCCAGGTCGGGCGCCAGGCTAAAGGCCGCGCCGGCCGCCCCCTGCAAGCCGATCTCTTCCTGCACGGTGGCCACGGCCAGCACGTCCCAGGTGTGGGCGCGGGCCTCCAGGGCTTCCAGGCAGACGGTGAGCGCGGCCAGGCAGGCGCGATTGTCCAGGCTCTGACAAGCCAGCAGGCCGTTCTGCAGCTCGCGCGGCGGCTGGGCAAACGAGACCAGGCTGCCGATTTCCACCTGCTCGCGCAGGCGGTCGGCCGGCAGGCCGGTGTCGATCAGCAGCTCGGCGAGGGGCGCCACGCCGTCGCGGTGCGCCTTGGGCAGCAGGTGCGGCGGGGGCAGGGCCACCACGCCGGGCAGGTCCACGCGGCCGTGCACGGTCACCAATTGGCCGGGCATGACTCGGGCATCCACGCCGCCGATGTTGGTGATGCGCAGAAAGTCCCCCTCCACGTGCGTCACGATCAGGCCGATAGCGTCCATGTGGGCGGCCAGCATCAGCCTGGGGCGCGGCTCGGGGCCGCTGCCGCGGCGGACGGCCACCAGCGAGCCCAGGCGGTCCTGGCTGATCTCATCCGCCAGGGGTTCCCAGGCCGCGCGCAGCAGTTGGCGCACCGGGGCCTCGTAGCCCGAGAGACCGGGCGCGGCACACAGTTCTTTCAAATGGGCAGACAGATCCAGGGCCATGCGTAAGTTCAAAGGGCCGGCGTTACGATCGGCG
Organism: uncultured Anaerolineales bacterium; assembly: GCA_964449185.1. Taxonomy (GTDB): domain Bacteria; phylum Chloroflexota; class Anaerolineae; order Anaerolineales; family UBA6663; genus CAYUYN01. Next base: position 11,286 of record CAYUYN010000032.1, read on the forward strand.
TGGCCGTCTCGGTTGGCGTGGCCGTCTCGGTTGGCGTCGGGCTGGCCGTGTCCGTGGACGTCGGCGGCGCGGTGGTGGAGGTCGACGTGGCCGTCAGGGTGGCCGTCGACGTTGGGCTGGCGGTCGAGGTGACCGTGCCGGTCGCGGTGTTCGTTGGGCTGGGCGACGCGCTGGGAGTGAGTGTAATGGTGGCCGTGGGCAGGCTCGTGGGCGTGCCGGTGGGCGTGCGCGACGGCGGGATGAACTGGGTGGGCGTGGCTGTCAAGGTGGCCGTGGGCGTCGACGGCGTGGGGCTCTCGGTGGCCGTGCCGGTCAGGACGGGCAGGGTAGTGACGGTGGCCAGCAGGGTGGGCGTCGGGCGCTCATCCAGGGGTGCGGGGGCCAGGGCCAGGGCGATAAACCCGGCGCAGTAACAGGGCAGGGTTAAGAGAATGATGCCGGTCAGGATCGTATACGTCCTGCGCCGGGCGCCATGCGCCGCATACTCACTTGCCATAGAGGATCAGATCGGTGAAGGCCCAGGGTGGGGTTGGGTGAGACCGCAACCGTTGGTGGAAGCTCGGTGCGCATCATAGTGGGCTATGATGGCGTTGTCAAATCACGCCAGGGAATAGACCTGGCAGGTCTTGTTCGCCGGGAGGGTGCGGCGTCAACCGAGCGCGCCTGTCGGGGGAGACCTGCCAGGTCTGCTCTTCGCCCCAATCCCGCACCCTGCCGCGGCGGCACCCTCCCCGCGCAGGAGAACTCCGAGGTCGGGTGCATTTCTCATTTTTGGCCGCGCCTCGGCTATCAGGCCACCAACGGAATATTGCGAAGCATCCCTTTGGGACGCAATACGCAATATGCGCGACCGGGCCACCAAAAGGAGATGCACCCCCGAGGTCTGGTCCGTTGCGGGAAGACGCGATCAGACTATACTAGCCGCACCCCCGCCGCCTCATAGACAAGGAGCAGCCCATGTTCCAATACGGCACCCCCAGCGCGCCCCCCCGCTAATTCCTCCACCCGCAGCCTGATCATTGGCATTGTCATCGCCGTCGTGGCAGCGGCGCTGCTGGCTGTCTGTGCGCTGTGCGTCCTGCCCGTCTTGTTGGGACCGGCCATCGGCAACGTGTTCTCGAATATCACGTCGAATATTTAGCCGCGCCCCGCAAGCCGCGCTCGGCCACAAAGGCCAGACCTGGCAGGTCTCGTTCGCCGGGGAGGGGGCGGTATCAACCGAACGCCCCTCTCAGGGAGAGACCTGCCAGGTCTCCTCTCCGCCGCAAACCCACGCCCGCCCTCCGCCTCCCCGTCGCCCCGGAAACCTTCCTCGCTTCCATACGTCCACGCGCAAGCGTCCACACCTCCATACATTAGCCCTCCGTGAGACCATCCCCCAACCTGAACGATTCCCGGCCGCGCGGGGTAAAATAGGAGCCGGAGTAGGCGTTGCATCCGCTGCTATCCGAGGTGCTGCATGTTCAAGCTTGAAGAAGGCTGGCTCACCGTGGCCCTGTTGGTCGCCATGGTGACCGTATCGGGCAGCGGCGTGGCCGCTGCCAGTTGGACCGAAAGTTTGCAGGCCGCCTGGCTGTGCGCGGTGGTCGGCGTCTTTGCCGGCCTGGCGCTGGCCAAGAGCCGCTATGCCGGGCCGGTGGTGCTGGTGTTTGCCCTGGTCTACGGCCTGTTTGTGGTGGGCTTCTTCATTGGGCTGGACCTCGACGGCAACTGGAACCGCCGCAGCCTGGAGCTGGTGGTGCGGCTGAACAACTTCATCTACAAGGCGCTCTACGGCGGCACCTCGCGCGACCCCCTGCCGTTCCCCGTGGCGGTCGGTCTCATCTTCTGGTTTATCGGCGTCCTCAGCGCCTATTCGGTCTTTAAGCGCGGCACCGTCTGGCCGGCCGTCATCCCGGCCGGCGTGGGCCTGCTGATTAATGCCTTTTACTACCTGGGGCCGGTGCGGCTGGACCTGTACCTGGCCGTGTACGTGCTGCTGGCGCTGATGTTTGTGGCCCGCATGAACCTGCTGGACCGCGAGCGCGAGTGGCAGTCGGCGCGGGTGCTCTACAGTACCGACCTGCGGCTGGACTTTCTCAGAGCGGGGCTGGCGGCGGCGCTGGCGGGTGTGCTCATCGCCTGGGCCGCGCCCAGCCTGGCCGCCTCGCCCCAGGCCGCCAGTACCTGGCGCCAGATGACCGGCAGCCTGAGCGTGGTGCGCGAAGGCTGGATGCGCATGTTCGCCGCCATCCGCGGCTATGGCCAGGCCTACAGCGACTTCTACGGCGACATGCTTACCCTCAGCGGCCCGGCCCGGCTGAGCGCCGAGCCGATTATGGACGTCACGGTCAGCATCATCGCCAGCCCCGAAGAGGCCATCGAGCCCAGCGCCGTTACCGGCGAGATCCAGCGCTTCTACTGGCGGGCGGCGACCTTCGCCAACTATCGAGACGGCGGCTGGCAGGCCGGCGAGGTGGAGTACAAGGAGTTCGACCCCAACCGCACGCGCCTCCAGCAGCCGGTCTACCTCCTGCGCCGGCAGGTGGCCGTGGCCTTCACCATGCATGTGCCCGCCTCCAGTCGCATGTACGTGGTCCAGCAGGTGCAGTGGATGGACCGGGCCTCCACCCTGGAGCTGGCCTTCGACCCGTCCGGCAGCCACGACATCTTGGGCGTGCGCGCGCAGCAGGTGGTGCGGCGCGGCGAGGCCTACCAGGTGGTGGCCTCGATCTCGGTGGCGGACCAGCAGAGCCTGAACGACGCCGGCAACGACTACCCACAGTGGGTCTCCGATAACTACCTCCAACTCCCGCCCGACATCACCCCGCGCACGCGCGACCTGGCCCGCGACATTGTGGAGGCGGCCGGGGCCGAGACGCCCTACCAGCAGGCACAGGCCATCACCGATTGGCTGCGCGCCAACATTGTCTACGACCAGGGCATCGACGCGCCGCCGCAGGACGTCGAGCCGGTGGACTACCTGCTGTTCAACTCGCGCCGCGGCTACTGCAACTACTACGCCTCCGCCGAGGTCATCCTGCTGCGCGTGCTGGGCATCCCGGCGCGCATGGCGGCCGGCATGGCCCAGGGCGAGCTGGACATCCGCACCAACGTCTACCACGTGTTGGAGCAGAACGCCCACGCCTGGCCCGAAGTGTACTTCCCGCGCTATGGCTGGATCGAGTTCGAGCCGACCGTCTCGGAAGCCCCCCTCCTCCGGCCCGAGCGTGTGTCCGCCTCCGACACCACCGGTGAAGACTTCTCCACCAATCCGGAAGACACCGAATCCCTGGCCGACCGCCAGCCCCCCGTGCCTGACGGCGCGCCCGAGGCCGAGCAGGGCCCCTGGACCCTGGCCTCGCTCATCGCCGCCATCCCGTGGCCGGCCGTGGCCGGCACCCTGGCGGTGCTGCTGCTGGCGGTCTTCGCTGTGGCGCTGTTCTCGTTCCGCGTGGGCCTGGTGGGCTGGGAGAGCATGGGCCGCATGGGCAAGTGGGTGCTGCGCTCGCGCGGGCAGGCCCTGCCGGCCGGCGTGGCGCTGATCTACCTCCAGCTTGAGCGCGTGGCCGGCTGGCTGGGCCTGGCTTCCGGCCACGCCACCACCCCCCACGAGCGGGCCGCCGCCCTCAGCGCCTTCGCGCCCAACGTGCGCCCGGGCGTTGAGGCGATCACCGAGCAGTACGTCACCGAAAAGTACAGCCCGCGCGACGCCGATGTCGGCGTCGCGCAGACGGCCTGGCGCGGCATCCGCCTCAAGCTGTGGCACGCTGCGGTGCAGTCGTTTATGCTGGCGGTGTTGGAAGATGAGGAAAAGGAAGACGACTGACCACAAAATGGACACCTTCTGGCCTGTTGCCCGACCCACGTTCGGGCGTAGAATACAGGTCCATCAGGGGCAATCCGGGGAGGAACGCCCCAGTCCAGCCGGATGGGACGCAAAGCCGCCATGGTCATTAAGCACGCACTCTTGGTTCTGGCCGATATCAGCGGCTACACCCGCTTCACGCGCCTGCGGGCGCTGAGCCTGCTGCACGCCGAAGAGATCATCACCGGGCTGCTGGAAGCGGTCATCGACAAGGCCGCGTACCCCCAGCGGATCGCCAAGCTGGAGGGGGATGCCATCTTCCTCTACGCCGAGACCGGCGCCGACCAGGCCGCCGCCGCGCTGGACGTGGCCGCGCAGGTGACCAGCTTCTTCGAGGCCTTCCAGGCGCGCACGCGCAGCTTGGCCGCCACCAGCATCTGCCCCTACCAGGCCTGCGGCAGCATCGAAGACCTAAAGCTCAAGGTGGTGGTGCACGCCGGCGAGGTGGCCATGAAGCGCATCCGCCAGTTCGACGAGGTGGCCGGTGAGCCGGTCATCCGGCTGCACCGGCTGGCCAAGAACACCATCCCCGTGCCCGAGTACATCCTGGTGACGGAGGCCTTCTACACGCTCAGCGGTCCGTGGCCCGGCGAGACGCCCGAGACGCGCGTGGAAGCAGTGGAGGGGTTTGACCCCGCCAAGGTCTTTGTGTTCTACCCCAAGCTGGCCGGCCCGGTCGCCGGCCAAGCCGGCCGGCGGCGGGGCGTGTGGGACCGGCTGAGCCAGTTTGTGCGCGTCAACAGTTTCACCGTGCTGCGGCTAGTGGGGCTGCGTTCGCAGGCGGGGCGGCTGCATTCGTCGTGACGGTGTGGGCCACTGGGCGAACCTGGAGAGGTAGGCCGTAATGGGACAGCCACTGCCGCAGGGTTATCTAGTTCTGGCCGACATTTCCGGCTATACGTCGTACCTGGCCGGCGTGGAGTTGGACCACGCGCACGGCGTGCTGGCCGATCTGCTGGAAACCATCGTCGGCAGCTTTAAGACCCTGCTGACGATCTCCAAGCTCGAAGGTGATGCCGTCTTTGCCTACGTGCCGGCCGCGCGCATTGGCCGCGGTGAGACCCTGTTTGAGTTGGTGGAGGCCACCTACTTGGCCTTCCGCGACCAGGTGGAGGCCGTGCGCCGCCGCACCACCTGCACCTGCAATGCCTGCCGCGCCATCCCCAGCCTCGATCTCAAGTTTATCGTCCACTACGGTGAGTATATGGTGCAGAACATTGCCGGCATCCACGAGCTGGTCGGCTCGCCCGTAAACCTGGCGCATCGCTTGCTCAAGAACCATGTGGGCGAGGCCACCGGCTGGAAGGCCTACGCGCTGTTTACAAACGCCGCGCTCGGGCGGCTGGGGCTGCCGTGCGACCGCGAGCTGCTGCATGTGGCGACCGAGACCTATGAGCACCTGGGCGAGGTGGACACCTTTAGCCTCAACCTGCACGCTCGCTTCGCGGCCCTTTCCGCGGCGCGCCGGGTGGTCATCACGCGCGCGCAGGCCGATGTCGTGCTGGTGCACGAAATCCAGGCGCCGCCGGCCGTGGTGTGGGATTGGGCCAACGACCCCTTCCGCCGCTCGTTGTGGATGAAGGGCACGGTGTGGAGCATCATCGACCGGCCGGGCGGACGCACCGGGGCCGGCGCCCGCAACCACTGCGCGCACGGCAAAAATCAGATCAGCCGCGAGACCATGCTTGATTGGAAGCCTTTCGACTACTTCACCGCCGAACAGGCACCCAACGACAAAACGGCCATCGTGTTCACCGTGACCCTGGAGCCGCTGAATGACGGCCAGTCCACGCGCCTCACCCTGACCGGGCGCGGGCGCGCGGCCGGCATGCCGCGGCTGCTGGAGAAGCTTGTGTGCTGGCTGGTCTACAATGTGATCGGGCACAGCCACGACTGGGGCGTGCTGGCCCGCCTAATTGACGCAGACTACGCGCGGGCCCTCGGCGCCGGGGGCACGTCCGCGCCGGCCGCGCTCTGAGGCTGCTGGCCTGCCACCACTGAAGGGTTACCTCGTCTTGGCCGATGTCTCCGGCTACACCTCCCACCTGGCCGGCGTGGAGCTGGCCCCCCCCAGCCGCGCCTGCGTCGGCCCCACAGGCAACGGGATCTGACGATCCCTCCAGAGCATTGAGCGAGCAGCCGCCTCAGACCGCTGTCCGTCCGCTTCACGTCGCCACACCCGTGCCCCGCGCCACAGCCTCCCACACCCCCACACCCCCACACCTACACACGTCCACACCCCCACACGTCCCCACTTCCCCACCTCCCCTCCCTCCCATGATAAAATCACCCGACATATGGACGCCCGCTCGATCAACACGCTCGAACTTCCCAAAATCCTCGACCGGCTGAGCAAGTTCACCGCTTTCTCGGCCAGCACGGCGTTGGCCCTGGCGCTGACGCCGACCTCCGAGCTGCGCGAGGCCCGCCGCCGCCAGCAGGAGACCACCGAGGCCCGCAAGCTGCTCTCGCTCAAGACCGAGCTGACCGTTGGCGGGGCGCGCGACGTGCGCGTCTTCGCGCAGTCGGCGGCGCGCGGCGGCGTGCTCGAGCCAAACGAGATCCTGGAAATACGCAACACCCTCGTCGCCGGCCGCACCCTCCAACGCACGCTGAGCAGGCTGGGCGACCAGTTCCCACGGCTGGCGACCATGGCCGGCCACATCGAAGAGGCGCCCGGGCTGGTGGAGGCCATCAACACCACCTTCGACGAGCGCGGCGAGATCATGGACTCGGCCTCCGAGCAGTTGGGCACCATCCGGCGCGAGCTGCGCATCGCCCACGATCGGCTGCTGCAGAAGCTCCAGCGCATCATCAGCGACCCCAAGAACCAGCCCTACCTGCAGGAAGCCATCATCACCCAGCGCGACGGCCGCTACGTCATCCCGCTCAAGGCTGACTTCAAGGGCCGCATCCGCGGCCTGGTGCACGACCAGTCGTCCTCGGGCGCCACACTCTTTATCGAGCCTCTCTCCACCCTGGAGCTGAACAACACCTGGCGCGAGTTGCTGCTGGCCGAGCAGCAGGAAATCCGCCGCATCCTGGCGGCGCTGTCATCCCTCATCGGCGCGCAGGCCGGCCCCATCGTCCGCACGGTCGAGGCCCTGGCCGAGCTGGACCTGGCCTTCGCCAAGGCCAAGTACGCCGACCAGCTCCGGGCGACGGAGCCACTCATGCGCGAATTTCAATCACGCGACGGGCGGAAAGACAGACGACAGACCGTCAGCCCAGGCGCCGCTCCCAAGGACGCGCCGCTGTCCGAGACTCAATTACCAATTACAAATTACCAATTATCCTCTTCCCGCGCCCACCCTGGCTCCACCCTCAAGCTCCGCGCGGCGCGGCATCCTTTGTTAAACCCCGAGACGGTGGTGGCCATCGACGTGGAGCTGGACGACGAGACCTATGCGCTGGTGATCACCGGGCCCAACACCGGCGGCAAGACGGTGAGCCTGAAGACGGTGGGCCTGCTGGTGCTGATGGCGCAGTGCGGGCTGCCCGTGCCGGCCGCCTCCGGCTGCGAGCTGTCGGTGTTCCCCAAGGTCTTCGCCGATATCGGCGAGGAGCAGTCCATCGAGCAGTCGCTGTCGACCTTCTCGGCGCACATGAACAACACCATCCGCATCCTGCGCCAGGCGGACGACCACGCGCTGGTCATCATCGATGAGCTGGGCGCCGGCACCGACCCGGCCGAAGGCTCGGCCCTGGCGCGCGCCATCCTGTCGTACCTGCTGGATATGGGCGCCACCACCCTGGTGGCCACCCACTACCCCGAGCTTAAGGGCTATGCCTACGACACGCCCGGGGTGCGCAATGCCAGCATGGAGTTCGACCTCAATACGCTCGGCCCGACCTATCATCTCAACATCGGCTTGCCGGGCCGCTCGAACGCCTTTGCCATCGCGGCGCGGCTGGGCCTGGACGGCACCATCATCGACGAGGCCAAGCAGATGGTGGGCCAGGCCGACCTGCAAGCCGAGCGCCTGCTGGAAGAAATCCACCACGAGCGCCTCGCGGTGCGCGCCGAGCGCACCCGCGCCGAGAACGCCCGCGTGGACGCGGAAGTGACCGAGCGCGACCTGGCGCGGCAGCTGGACGACATCGAAGACGAGCGGCGGCGCATCCTGGAGCAGGCGCGCTCACAGGCCCAGCGCGAGCTGGACACCCTGCGCGGCGAGCTGAACGAGCTGAAGCGCAAGCTGGCCCGCGCCGGCAGCCTGGGCGTGCCCGCCGCAGAGCTGCTGGACGAGGTGGATGCGGGCCTGGGCCAGGCCGAGACCACCCACACCGCGCCGGTAGAGGTCGCGCCGATGGCCGCGGCCCGCGCGCCCGCCCGCCGCGCGGTGCGGCTGGGCGACACGGTGAAGCTCAAGCACCTCAACACCATGGGCGTGGTCACGGCGCTGACGGCCACCGAGGCCGAGGTGCAGGTGGGCCGCATGCGCGTGCGCGCCAAGCTGGACGAGATCGACCTGCGCGGCTCGCCCGAGGCCGGCGAGAAGCCCGCGCCCATCGCCGGCCCCGAACGCGAGGAGAGGGCCCTGCCGGCCTCGCCCGGCCTGGAGTACGATATGCGCGGCCAGACAGTGGAAGAGGCCCTGCCCGGCCTGGAGCGCTACCTGGATGCCGCCTACCTGGCTGGCCTGCCGTGGGTGCGCCTCATCCACGGCAAGGGCACCGGCAAGCTGCGCCAGGGCGTGCGCGAATACCTCCGCACCAGCCCCGTGGTGAAGAGCCTGGAGTCCGGCCAAGAGGGCGAGGGCGGTGATGGGGTGACAGTAGCAAAGCTGGCCGTGGCCGATTGAAACGAGGTCGGAAATCAGAGGTCGGATGTCAGAGAGACTATTTCTGACCTCTGACCTCTGACTTCCAACCTCTCTTCCAATGACCCGCCTCGC
>CAYUYN010000033.1:0-18183 GCA_964449185.1 uncultured Anaerolineales bacterium
TGACCGGTCCGTTTCTCTGGTTCTACCTGCCCGAACGGCCCAGCGCCGCGGCCATCGCGGAGGCGGCTGACGGTGAGGCGCCGCCTCCCCCCGCGACCGCGGCCCGGGCAGCCAAGCCGGCCAAGACGGCCGACCGGCTTTGGCGGGACCCAAACTTTGTGCTCGTGTCACTCGCGGGCTTTAGTATCTTTGTGGCGCGGGCCGGCGCGCGCGACACCATTCTGCCCCTCCTCGGCCAAGACGTGCTCAAGCTGGGCGTGCAGGAGCTGGGCGTCGTCTTCACGTTCATGGCGGCCATGAACCTGGTGGCGGTGCCCATCGCCGGCCAGGTAGCCGATCGGATGGGCCGCAAACCCGCTATCTTCCTAGGGCTGCTCACCATCGCCGGCTCGAATCTCCTGCTCGCGGTGACGCACAGCTATGCTTGGTTTGTGGTGGGGTCCCTGGTGATGGGCTTCGGCAAAGGTTTCAGCGAGCCCGCGTCGATGGTATACATGACCGATATCTCGCCGGCCGGCCGCTACGGCACCAGCTTTGGTTTGTTCCTGACCCTGCGCGACGTGGGGCTGCTGCTCGGTCCGGTCATCTTGGGCCGCATCGCCGATCTCTCCAACCTCCAGCTGCCGCTGTTGGTGAATGCGATCGTCACCCTGCTGGTGGCGTTGCTGTTTGTGAGCCTGGCGCGCGAGACACTGCACCGAGGACAGTTGGAGAAACGCGGGGCTTAGTCCTGCGCGCTGTCGCTCAGCGCAATGACATTCGAGCGCACGTGGCCCAGGTGGACTATCATGGCCTTTTCGGCCCGGTCAGGATTGTGCGCGCGGATGGCCTCGAGAATGGCATTGTGGTCGGCCCAGGAGCCCGAAGCGTACGAGCGCAGGCGCATGAGCGACCGGCGGGGGTTGACCATGGCGTCGATGAGCATTTCGATCAAGGCCCCAATGAGGGCGTTGCGGCTGGCGCTGGCCACGGCCAGATGGAATTTGCGATCAAGGCGCACCAGCTCGTCTGAGTTGCCCTCAATGAACGCCTTCTCGGCCGATTGCACCGTTTCCTGAATTTCCGCAATCAATTCAGGTAAGGCCTTTTCGGCTGCCAGGCGCGCGGCCAGAATCTCAATACTGGCGCGCACTTCCAAAATATCCAGCACTTCCGGCGCATGCTCGTGAAACCAGTGCTTCACGCGCTCCTCGTCCGAGGCCAGGCCATTGTTGAGACCAACCACGAAAGCGCCGCGTCCCGGCCGAACATCGATCACCCGCTGGAATTCTAAGATACGCAGGGCCTCCCGGATCGAAGGCCGTGCCACCTGAAACTGTGAAACCAGCTCGCGCTCACTGGGCAGCTGGTCACCCGGCTTGAGCACACCCTCTTCAATCAACGAGATGATCTGGTCAACGACGGTATCCGCAACCCGAACCTTCTTAATCCGTTGGAAGATGGCTTCAGACTTCACGTGGCCGAACCCCTATTTTGTGATGGATGGAAGGAGCGGCACTGCCTGGCAAGCGGGCTGATCGGCGCCAAGGCCGCCTCTCTCTCTCTGAGACCAGTATGACGAGGTAACCCATTATAGCTCGATTTATGACACGCCGCTGACAGCCACCAGTCGGGTGTGCGCTCTGACCGAATTTCGCCCATAAGCTTACGCCGCCAGAGACGGTCGAACATCACGCGCAAACCTTTCCATGCGTTCCTTGAGATGGGTCAGGCTGTGGGCGCGGAATGACAGAGCAAAATGCTCCACGCCGGCGGCGGCCATTTCGTTGATTTTGTCGGTCACCTCGACCGCCGTGCCGGTGACCGCGCGGCTGCCGGCGTGCCCGTGCATGCCACGCTCTTCCAGGTCTTCCGACAGCCCCTCGCCCGGCTCCCGTAAATCTACTGTAAGTGACAATGCCATGGGAAACGACGCTGGGTCGCGACCGACCCGTTCCAGCTCGCGGTTGAGTTGTTCGCGGTCCTGCCGCAGCTCGTCGGGGTGCTTGGCCGCCGGCAGGTAGCCGTCGCCGTAAGCGGCGGCCCGCTGAATGGAGGCTGCCGCATTGCCGCCGACCCAGATCGGCATGGTCGCGCCCGGTTGCTTGGGAAAGTGCCGCGCCTGGCGCGCGCCAAAGAACTCGCCCTGAAAGGTCACCTCGTCCCCATCCCACAGCGCGCGGATAAGCTGCAGGGCTTCATTGGCAGCCCGGCCCCGCTGGTGGAAGCGGTCGGAGCCGCACGCCTCGAACTCAGTCTCATACCGCCCCACCCCAACGCCCAGGATAACGCGGCCCGGGAAGAAAGCATTGAGCGTGGTGAGTTGCCGGGCCAGCAGCACCGGATCGCGCAGCGGCACAATCAGCGTGGCCACGCCAAACGTCATATTCGGCAGGCGGGTCGCCAGGTGACTGATAGTAATCAGCGCTTCATAGAAATCCGGGGAAGGGATGTTGACTTCCTTAGGCGGCAGCAGGTGGTCGTGGAACCACAGCGAGTTATAGCCCAGGCGAGCGGCCAGGTCGCCCAGGTCGTGCAGGTTGGCAGGCGTGGCCCATTCGGGCTCGCACAGCACGCCGGCGCAATTCGGTAGCTTGTAGCCTATCTGCATGACGATGCCTCCACCGCGCTAGCCCGCGCGGCTCGCGACCGCCTCCACCGCCACTCGGATCGCGATCCGCAGTGGGTCGAAGACGGGCACACCGAGCTGCGCGCGCAAATCCTCTGTGAGCCCCAGCGTCGGCAGCGTCATCGAACCCAGATAAAGGGCTGCCGCGCCGTCTGCGTCGAGCGCGGCCCGGGCCACTTCTCGCAGAGCCTGCCGGCCGCGTTCCAGGTCGGCCACCAGCGCTCGCACCGAGACGCCCAGCGGCCGCACGGCAACCACTGGCGGCTTAAGCAGTGTCTGCTCAACCAGGCGCCGCCCGGCTTCCACCGCTGCCTCGTCCTGCACAATGATGGCGAGCGGACGGCCATACAGCGCGGCCACAAAGAGCGCGGCTTCGCCCGGACCAATCACGGGCAAGCTCGCGCGCTCGCGCAGCTCGGCCAAGCCCAGGTCGAGCGCGCCGCCAAGAATGATGGCCTCCCCTTGCTCCGGTCCCAGGGCTTCCACGCTGTCGCGGGCGGCGCGGCTGGCCACCGCAAAATCGGCGGCTTGGTCAAGAAATTCGGGGCCGCCGGCGGCTGTCGCAAACGCCAGCCGATAGCCCGGTGGAACAAACGGCGCCATCACGGCCAGCCGGCGTTCCTGCTCGGCCTGGTCGTAGCCGCTGGTTGCGAGGTAGTACAACAGCGTACGCATTGGGGCCACGCGCTCACCCGGCTCGGCTCCGCTCGGGCCGCTAGACGTCACTCCGCAGCACCCCGCCGACGGCGTAGTTCTCTTTTTCGCTCTCGACGATGCGGATCTTGACCTCATCGGGCTGGAGGTCCAGGGCTTCAACCACCGCCTCGGTCACCTTCTTGACGAGCTTGCGTTTCTGATCCAACGTGCGGCCCGACCACATTTCAATGCGAATGGTTGGCATGACTGGCCTCCTTTGGCCGTATTACTGGACATACTTGAGCCCAGTGCCCGTGTTGTACAGCACGACCCGCGCCTGCCGGTCGAGCCAGCCTTGCTCCACCAGTCGGCGAGCAGCCGCCAGCGCGGCGGCCCCTTCGGGCGCCACGAACATTCCTTCGCAGGTGGCCCATTGCGTCTGGGCCGCGCGGATCTCATCTTCGCTTACTGCCACGGCAGTGCCGCCGCTATCCCGCAGGATGCGCAGCATCAGGCGGTCGGCAAATGGCAGCGGCACGCGCAGCCCAGCCGCGTGGGTGTCAGCGTTTTCCCAGAGCGTCATGCGTTCCGCGCCCTCCGTAAAGGCCCGCACCACCGGCGCACAGCCGGCAGCCTGTACCGAGACCATCTTGGGCCGGCGGCTGTCGATCCAGCCCAAGGCCTCCAGCTCTTCAAACGCCTTCCACATCCCCACCAGGCCGGTACCGCCTCCGGTGGGATACAGAATGACGTCCGGCAGAATCCAGTCGAACTGCTCGGCCAATTCCAGCCCCATCGTCTTTTTGCCCTCGAGACGATACGGCTCCTTGAGCGTGGAGACGTCGAACCAGCCGTGTTCCTGGCCGGCGGCAGCCGCCTGGCGTCCGGCCTCGTTGATCAGGCCATCCACCAGGTGGAGATCAGCGCCGGTCAGGCGTACCTCGGCCTTATTCACCTCGGGCGCGTCCTGGGGCATGAAGATGTGCGCCGGCACTCCGGCCCGAGCCGCGTAGGCCGCCAGCGCACCGCCGGCATTGCCCGCCGTGGGCACCACAAACTCGCGCACGCCCAGCTCGACGGCCCGCGAGACGGCCACGGCCATGCCGCGCGCCTTGAACGAGCCGGTGGGCTGGCCCGACTCGTCCTTTACAAAAAGCTGCGGCACACCCAATTGTGCGCCGAGGCGTGGGGCCGGCAACAGCGGCGAGTCCCCTTCCCCCAGGCTGAAGCGGAAGTACGGGTCGCGCACCGGCAGCAGCTCGTGCCAGCGCCATAAGCCGCGCGGCCGGCTGGCCACCTCGGCCGGCGTCAGCGCCGCCCTCACGGCCTCCAGCGCATAGCGCGCCAGCAGCGGCGAACGGCATGCCGCGCAGAACGTTTGCAGCTCTTCGGGGTCGTGCCAGCCGTTGCACTCCGGGCATTCCAGATACAGCAGCGCGGAACCTTGAGCGGTGGTCGTCATCAGCGGCGGCTAGAGCACATACAGGTCGTTGCTGAACTTGCTCAGCACTTCGTGGCCGGTCTCAGTCACGAGCACGACCTCTTCCATGGCAAAGTTGCCGATCTTGGCGTCGGGCAGGTCCCAGAAAATCGGCTCAACCGTGAGCACCATGTTTGGCTCGACCAACACCTTGCTGCCCTTGGCAATGGACGGCGGCTCGTGGATGTCGAGCCCCACGCCGTGGCCCACCCGCTCGAGCTGGCCGACGTGCTCCCCCAGGCCGCCCTCGAGGAGGACTTTGTAGCAGGCGTCAAAGATTTCGCCGAGCGTAATGCCCGGCCGGATGATGTCCACGCCGGCCTGCATCGAGGCCCGGTCGACATCGAACATGTGGCGCTGCTGGGCCGTGGGCGTGCCCAGCGCCGCCATGCGCATATAGTCCGACCAGTAGTACTTGTAGTTGGCGCCCAGGTCGGCCACGATCAGGTCTCCGGGGTCAAAAGGCTTCTCGAAGGGCAGCACGTTCATCATGCCGTACTTGGAGGGGCCAGAACGGATGTTGATGAAGCCGGGCATCTCCCCGGTCTGCAGCGCCATTTCCGCAATCAAGATTGCCCCCAGCTCGCGCTCCGTCATCCCAGGCTTGATGGCGGCAAAGCCGCGCTCGAAGGCACTGGTCGTGGCGTCGCAGGCCTTGCGGATGCACTCAACTTCCAGGTCTGACTTGATCTGGCGCAGAGGCCACATCACCGGCCCAACGTCGACGATCTTGGAGTTCCCCAGGCCGGCCTGCAGCTTGCCGAAGTCTTCCTGCGACATGCCCAGCCGCTGACCGTAACCCAGCTCCAGGCCGATGGTGCCGCCGAGCACACCCAGGTCTTTGCAGGCCCCCACGATGGCCACGATAGGGTCCGTGGCGGCGTCCTTGCGTTTCCATCCGCCCCAGGCGCGCACGTCGTCAATCCAGGACGTCGCCTGCGCGACGTTATAGATATTTTCCGAGATGATGCTGACCACGGGCTGGTTATCCCGGCGCGGAACAATAACGGCCGTGGGGCGGTGTTTGGAGTTCCAGGCGGTCGTCCGCACGCCGGAAAAGTACACGCCGTTTTCTTTGGCGGTGAGGATCAGCGCATCGATGCCCACCGCCTCCATGCGGGCGCGCGCGCGGCTGACACGCGCCAAATATTCTTCGGTGGGAAAGAGCGCAAAAGGTGGCTGACGCAGAGACATGCGGTGACTCCCTATTTTCGGTAGTGAGGCGGGCCTAGCCGGCCCGTACCTCGTAGGCCTCGATCTGGTAGCGCTTGACCTTCTCGCGGTCGAGATCGCCGCCCAGGCCCGGGCCATGCGGCACCAGCAGCTCGCCGTTTTCCAGCACCAGCGGCTCGGTGCCCAGGTCTTCCTCGAGCAAGAAGATGCCGCCCAGCTCACAGCCCCAGCTAATGTTGGGCGTCGAAGCGGCCAGGTGCAGCCCGGCCCGGCCGCTGATAGCGCCGTCCAGCGCGCCGCCGACGTAGCACCCCACCCCGGCCGGCTCGGCGACGATGCACATCTTTTTGGCGTTCAGCAGGCCCCCCGGCCCCACGATGTAGACGCTGATCAAATCCACCGCGCGCTTCTTAACCAGCTCCAGCACGTCGCGCGGGGAATTGGCGCTCTCATCGGCCATGATGTAGGTGCTGGTCGCGCGGCGGACTTCGGCCAGCCCGTCCAGATCCCACTGCTTGACCGGCTGTTCCATGAACTCAAGGTCATAGGGCTCCATCCCGCGGATGACGCGGACCGCCGTGGGCACGTCCCAGGCCGCGTTGGCGTCGGCCCGCAGGCGGATGGACGGCCCGACGGCCTCACGCACGCGCCGCAAGCGCTCGATATCCTCCTGCGGCACCTCATGCCCGGCTTTCAGCTTGATGATGCGCTGGCCGCGCGCCACCAGCTCTTCGGCTTCCTTGACGGCCGCCTCCGGCTCCACAATCGGCAGCGAAGTGCTCAGCGGGATACGCTCGCGGAACAGGCCGCCGAGCAGGTTGTAGGCGGGGGTGTTGAGCGCCTTGCCCAAAATATCGTACAGGGCCATGTTGATGACACTCTTGGCGCGCGGGTTCCAGGGCACGGCCTTTTCCAAATCAGCCTGGCGCGCTTCGATCTGGCGCGGGTCTTTGCCCAGCACCGCCGGCAGCAGCCGCTCGCGCAGCGTGAGGGCCACACTGCTCTGCGTCTCACCCTTGTCGGAGAAGCCCGCCATGTGCGCGGTTTCGCCGAGCCCCACCACGCCTTCGTCGGTATGCAGCCACATGTGCACCGCATTCTGATAGCGCGTCGTTGCAAACGACATGCGATGCGGCCGGCGGGTCGGCACCCGCGTGAGGACGACCTCGGCCCCGGTGATTTTCACAAAGCGCTCCTTTCAGCTTCGGCCAGCCGCTCACCCGTCTGCAGATAGTGTCGGAGCTCAACCAGGCTCATGCCCGCAATCCCCAGCCGCTCGACCGTACGGCCTTGCGCCCAGAAATTGGTCTGCTCGAGGATGGACAACAGGTGGTTGAGACTGTCCGAAACGGGGGTCGGCACACCCAGGAGGCGGCCGAGCGACGAGAACATAACCGTGCCATAGGGCACGTCTTCGGTGATGTAGCGCGGCCAGGTGCGGTCGTGCAGGCCAAACGGCTCGCCGGGCGAGCGGTACACCTGCGGGCCGACGCCGGTTTCGCGGTACAGGTCGTCAATCGATAGGACTTCCAGGCCGAGGGCGCGCTGCAACGCCATCTTTTCTGCGTCCACGGCATCCAGGGCGCGCAGGGTACCCTTGGTCATGCCCTCGTTCATGATCGAAAAACGCCGCTCGGCGCGCTCGACGGCGGCGTAGTTCATCAGCATGGGTGCCGGGTGGATCAGGAAGTTGGGGTTGTTCAACCCGGGGTCGAGCACGTTGGCCTTTGGCAACAGCGCAAACATGCCGCCGAGACGCTCCACCAGTTCGGCCGTGTTGCGGCCTGGAAAGGCCGCCGCGCGCATGCGTTTGGGCCGGTCTTCGGTGCTCAACTTGACCCGCACACGGTGCGGCGACACCATGCGCGCCGAATACGGCACCACGGTACATTCGCCCAGCAGCACCTGGTCTAAGTCCAGGCCAGCCTGTCGCCACAAACCGGCCATCTCCAGGGAGCCCGCGCTGCCCGCCATGAGCAGCACGATCTGGCCGGGCCGCAGATGCGGCAGGAGGGACTCAATCAGCGCCCGCTGGCCGTTGGCCGGCACCGCGGTGGCGATGAGCTGGGCACCGTTGATCGCCGCCTCCAAATCCGTGGTGACGCGGGCCACGCGTACCAGCTCTTCGCCAATGTCGCCCTCAATTTCCACGCCGCCGCGCTCCTGCAGCGGACGCAGCCGTTCCGGCGTGCGGTTGTAGAGGCTCACCGTATAGCCACGCCGGCTCAGGCCGGCTGCGGCGGCGATGCCGCCAGGGCCGGCGCCCATGATCATCACCCGCTCAATTTTTGTCATCCTTATGACCCAGATATGGCTTAGTGGTCCGACAAGTATTCCAGTATACTAAGCTCGATAAGAATGCGGTTCTTTTTGACTTTTGTCAAGAACGCACTTGGACCCATGCAGCGCCTCCATCCACTTTGGGCTACTTTTCCTGAAATTTTCAGCACTTTGTCTCGATTCAGACTTCCCGCTTGACACCCTTTTCCGATTTGGTATACTGGCTAGACCAACATACCGGGGGACAACGAAATAGTCCTGCAAATCGCCAGGCACGCAGAGGCGAACCGTCTTGGACATTTCTGCCGTGCCCACTCGAAACAAAGGAGCCAGATGGACAAGATCAGTCGGGTTGCGGCTTTGGGAGCGGGCCCAGGCGGTTTGGCTGTCGCGGCCGCCCTGTCTCGGCGCGGCTACGAGGTGGCCCTCTATAACCGCACCCCCGGCCGCTTGGAGGCCGCCCTGCAGCGCGGCGGCATCGAGATTGAGGGCGATCTAGGCGAAGAATTTGTCCCGGTCAAGCGCATCACCACCGATCTGGGTGAAGCGGTGCGCGGGGCCCAGCTTATCCTGTTGGCCGTGCCGGCTTACGGGCAGCGCCCCGCGGTGGAAGCCCTCCTGCCCCACATCGAAAAAGGCCAGACCATCCTGCTGCTGTGCGGCTCGGCCGGATCGCTTGAAATGGGCCTGCTGCTGCGCGAAGCTGGCTTCAGTCTGGATGATATCCTGCTGGGCGAGACCGTCACCCTGCCCCAATCGGCGCGCATGGTCGGTGACGCCAAGATCCGCATCAAGCTGCCTTCGCGCGTGCGCACGGCGGCCTTCCCCGGCCGCAACACCGCGCGGCTGGTCGAGACCATCGGCGACACCCTCAAGCTCATCCCCAAACCCAATGTCCTCGATCCAGGTCTGAACAACCCCAACTTCATGATCCACCCGGGCCCCATGCTGACCAATTACGCCGCCATTGAGCGCGCGGAGGGCCGTTTCTCCATCATGAATGAGGGTATGACCCCCGGCACCCTGCGCCTGTTGGATGCGATTGATGCCGAGAAGATGGCGCTGCAGCGCGTTTTGGGCCTGGACGTGGTACCGAT
Organism: uncultured Anaerolineales bacterium; assembly: GCA_964449185.1. Classification (GTDB taxonomy): domain Bacteria; phylum Chloroflexota; class Anaerolineae; order Anaerolineales; family UBA6663; genus CAYUYN01. The sequence goes on from CAYUYN010000033.1 coordinate 9,275, forward strand.
CGACGATCTTTACCGCGAGACCGGCAGCGGGCCGCACGTGTACCGCTCACCGGGCGAGCCTTTTGGGCTGAAGGATCGCATTTGGGACCGCTACATCACCGAGGACGTGCCCTACGGCACGGTGATGTATTCCTCGCTGGGTGGCCTGCTGGGCGTGCCAACGCCCGCCAGCGACAGCACCAATACCATTCTGTCCGTAGTGGACCAGACCGATTATTGGGCTCAAGGCCGCACGGTCGACAAACTGGGCCTGGCCGGCATGGACCGTGCGCAGGTGCTGCACTATTTGGAAACTGGCGAGCGGGCTTAGCCCGCAACCACAAAAGCTTCGGAGACCACTTCATGCGCAATCCAGAATATGCCCCGTTCCCAACCGATGAATTCCTGGCCCGCTACCAGAAGGCGCAGCGCCTGATGGAAGAGCGCGGCATCGATGCCCTGGTGCTGACCAGCGAAGAGAACGGCGTCTACTTTTCGGGCTTTGAAACCATCGAGTGGAGCGCCGAGCGCCCCATTGGCCTCATCATCCCGCGCGACAAAAACCTGGCGCCGATCTTGTCCTTCCCTGGACTGCTCGGCGACATTGCGGTGGCCACGTCATGGATTGAAGACCTGTGCCCCTGGGGCCCCTGGGGCGCGCTGACCGACGTGCCCGCCAATGCGGTCGAAGCCATCAAGCGGTCGCTGCACAAGCTCGGTCTGGAGAAGGGTACGCTGGGGGTCGAGCTGGGGCACGCGCAGAAGATGCTCATGTCGCACGCGCACTACAGCGAATTGGTCGGCAGCCTGCCCGACGCCAAGTTTGTGGACGCGGCCGACCTGCTGTGGGACTTGCGCATGATCAAGTCACCGCGCGAGATCGAGGTGATCCGCAAGGTGTGCGCGGCGACGACCAAGGCTTTCGAGGTGGGCTTTGCGGCCATGCGCGAGGGCATGACCGAGAAAGAGCTGGCCGGGATCATGTTCGCGCAGATGGCGTCGGAGACCCAGGAGCTGCCGGCCTTCATGATGATCCGCTCGGGCCCTTCCAAATATGGCATGGTCAACGTCAAGCCCTTCCACAAGACCCTCAATAAGGGCGACCTGGTCATTGTCGACGCTGGCGCGCGCTACAAGACCTACTGCTCGGACTTTATGCGCATGGCTTCGATCGGCGAACCCTCGGCCGACCAGCGCCGTATGTTTGACGCCGAGCTGGAAGCCCAAAAAGCCGGCGTGGCGGCGGTGAAACCGGGCGCCACCACCGGCGACATATTTGACGCCTGCTACCAGGTCCTGGTCAAGCACGGTTTGGGCGAGCACTTTACTACCAACGGCGTAGGCCACAGCGTGGGGCTGTTCTTCCACGAGCCGCCGCGCATCAATCGCGACGGCAAGATTCCGCTCCAGCCCAACATGGTCCTGACGGTGGAGCCGATCTGGTTTGATCGGCCAAATCACCAGATTGGCAACTTCGCCCTTGAAGACATGGTCCTGGTGACCGAAACCGGCTGCGAGATTTTGAGCCTGTATCCGAAAGACCTGCACATCGTCAACTAGACCGAGGCCGCGACAAGCATGCGGCCGCGGCTGTCCAGCGCGCCAGCGCCGGCAGGCGACATGACAAATCAGGGGCATATCTGATATCAGCGCTGAGAGAGGCGAGCTCCCGGCGCCTCGCGGACACCCGATCGGTTCAGAGGAGAACCTCCATGTTTCGCAAACGCCACCCTCTTCTCCCTTTGTATGCGCTCGTGATCCTGGCCGTACTCTTAGGCGCCTGTGCGCCCGCCGCCACGCCGACGACCACGGCGCCCACCGCCGTCCCCACCAGCGCTTCCCCTACGGATGCGCCGGCCACCACCGCTCCCGACCAACCCACCGCCACCGCCGTCCCCACGGAGGCCGCTGAACCCACCGCCGCCCCGTCCATCGAAGACTTGCCCGAGGTCGCCATCCGCCTGCGCGATCAGGATATGCAGCAGCTTGATCCGGCCTTTATCTCGCGCGCCGGCGACGACTGGATCGCGAAGAACATCTACAGCGGCTTGGTGCGCTGGAAGATCGGCACCGCCGAAATCGAGCCCGACCTGGCCACTGCCTGGGAATACTCGGAAGACGGGCTCGAGCTGACCTTTACCCTGCGCGAGGGCGTGCAATTCCATAACGGCTATGGCGAGGTCACTGCGGAAGACGTCAAGTTCTCCTTCGAGCGCATCATGGTTGCGGAGAGCGGCTCGCCTTTCCAGGAAACGATGAGCATCATCAAGGAAGTGCAGGCGCCCGATCCGTACACCGTCAAGTTGATCCTGAACGAGACTTCGGCCACCCTGCTGTCGGACATCCTGCCTTACCGCCCCGGCTACATTGTCTCCAAGAAGGCGGTGGAAGAGTTGGGCGCCGAGCAGTTTGGCCTGACACCCGTCGGCAGCGGTCCCTTCGTCTTCACCGAGTGGTCTCCGGGGGTGGAGGTCGTGCTGTCGGCCAATATGGAATACTACGCGGGCCCGCCCCAGATCGGCGTGCTGCGCCTGCTGCCCATCGTGGACGAGAACGCCGCCGCCATCGCCCTGGAAACCGGCGAGATCAGCCTGGCCTGGCTGGCGACGTCCGAGGCCTATAATGTGCTGAAGGACAACGCCGATCTCACCTTCTACGAGAACACCAGCAATGCGGCCCGCTACATCTGGCTGGATAACACCGAGGCCCCGCTGGACGATGTGCTCGTGCGGCGCGCCCTGCAGCACGCCATTGACCGCGACGCCATCTCAGAATTTGGCTTCGAGGGCATTCACCCGGCGCTGCAGACCATCCTGATGCCCACCATGCTTTGCTACACAGCTGATGTGCCGACCTATGAGTATGACCCGGATAAGGCCCGCGCGCTTTTGGCCGAAGCCGGCTACCCGGACGGTTTCTCGCTGAAGCTGCTGTACTCGCAGCGCCCGCAGGACCAAACCATCTCGGAAATGGTCCAGGGCATGTGGGCGGATGTGGGCGTGACCCTGGAAATCGTGGGGCTCGAACACGGCACCACCACAGACATCCGCCGTGACCCGGTCGCCATCAAGGAGTACGATGGCGTTCAGGTGCACTTTGGGCGCACCGCCGACCCGGACAGCTTCTTGATCGAGACGTTTCACACAGGGGCCTTCCCGCCCGGCAGCAATGCCATGTTCTACGACCAGATCGACGACCTGATTGACGCCGGCCGCACCGAGCTCGACCCGGAGGCGCGCTGCGAGATTTACCGGCAGATCCAGGAAAAGATCCAAACCGATGCTCCGGGCATCCCGATCGTCAACACCACCTGGATCTACGCGGCTCGTAATGACCTCAAGGGCTTGATCCCCGGCGCCAACCAGGAGTTCTGGGCTTACACCCTGTACGTCGAACCGTAGGACCGTCGGCGTTGCGTCCGCCCGGCCGGAGCGCGTCGCTTCGGCCGGGCGGACTTTTTGCCGAACGTGCTGTCGCGGCAAGCACTGTTTGAGATTGGCCCGTTGCCATGTTGACCTACCTGCCCCGCCGGTTACTGTCTCTTATCCCCACCCTCCTGATCATTCTGGTCTTGACCTTTGCGTTGATCCGCCTGGTGCCGGGCGACCCCGTGCAGACCATGCTGGGCGATGTCTCCTCGCCACAAGCCGAAGCCGCGCTGCGAGCCAAGCTGGGGCTCGACCAGCCCGCCTACGTGCAGTTTGTGCGCTATCTGCAGACCGTGCTCACCGGCGACCTGGGCGCCTCGATCCGCACCCGCCGGCCGGTGCTGCAGGAGATTGGGGCCGTCTTCCCGCACACCCTGCTGCTGGCCGTCGCCTCCCTGGTGATCTCGCTGGTGATCTCCCTGCCGCTGGGTATCTACGCGGCCCGACGGCGTGGCTCGGTCCAGGACATCCTCAGCATGTTGGTAGCCATCGCCGGCCGCTCCATGCCGCTGTTTTGGATGGCAGTTATCCTGCTGCTGGTCTTTTCATTGCGGCTCAACTGGCTGCCTACGATCGGCGCCGGCGAGTTTGACGACCCGATGCTGGTGTTGAAGTCCCTCATCTTGCCCGCGATCGCGCTGGGTTTCTCGGAGGCGGCCTTTATCTCACGCGTAATGCGCTCAAGCATGCTGGAGGTGCTGAGCGCTGACTACATCCGCGCCGCGCGCGCCCGCGGGATCGGCGAAGCCGGGATTCTGTTTAAGCATGCCCTGCGCAACAGCCTGGTGCCGGTTTTGACCGTGGTGGGCCTGAGCTTCGGACGTCTGCTGGGCGGTTCGGTGGCGGTGGAAAAGGTATTCAGCCGCCCAGGCTTAGGCTCACTGCTGGTCAACGCCATCTTCTCGCGCGACTATCCCCTGGTGCAGGGCATTATCCTGGTCTTTGCCGCCTTGTTTGCCCTCATCAATCTCGCCGTTGATCTCTCGTATGGCTTCGTCGATCCGCGTGTCCGCTACCAATAGCGCGCCGGGCACGTCACCCCGCCGGTTCCGGCTGCTGCGCCGCCCTCAGATCGCCATCGGTGCCGCCATCCTGGTCATCTTGGGCCTCATGGCGATCTTTGCCCGCCAGATCTCTCCTCACGATCCCTACCAGCAGGACCTGCGCGGACGCCTGGCAGCGCCAAGCCTGGAACACCCGCTCGGCACCGACCGGCTGGGGCGCGACATCTTCGTGCGGCTGCTGGTCGGCGCGCGTATATCGCTGCTGTTTGGCCTTGTCTCGGTCGGCCTGGGCGGCACTCTTGGCACCCTGCTGGGGCTTTTCAGCGGCTACTGGGGCGGCTGGGTGGATCTGGTCATCATGCGCTTTGTGGATGCCTTCCTGGCCTTCCCCACCACCCTGCTGGCCTTGGCCATTGTGGCCATGCTGGGCACCGAGGCCCACTTCGTCATCCTATCCATCGCCGTTTCGGTCACGCCGCGTTTTGCCCGGGTGGTGCGCGCGTCGGTGCTGGTGGAAAAGGTGCGGGACTACATTGTTGCCGTCCGGGCGCTGGGCGCCGGGCATCTGCGCATCATCTTCTTTCACATCCTGCCGAATGTGCTGTCGCCCGTCCTGGTCACCGGTACTTTCTTAATCGCCACCGCCATTCTCACCGAGGCCTTCTTGGGCTTCCTGGGGCTAGGCATCCAGCCCCCCAACCCAACCTGGGGCAATTCGATTAACGAGGGCCTGCGCAACATCCGCACCGAGCCCGCGCTGTCAATTTATCCCGGAATTGCCATCACCCTGGCCGTTTTGGCCTTCAACATGCTGGGCGATGGCCTGCGCGATGCGTTGGATCCTACCCTGCGCGGCCGCGGCTGAGGTTTGCCGCGCCGCGCAGTAAGGTGTTGACTATGGAATTTGGCTTTGCCACCATCCCCTCCCTGCCCTTCCACGAAAATGTGCGCCTGATCCAGGCGGCCGAAAGCCTGGGCTACACCTGGGCCTGGGTGCCCGACCAGACTTTTTATCGTGATCCCTATGTGATGCTGGCCGCCGCGGCTGCGGCCACGCAAACCCTGCGCTTGGGCGTGGGCATTACCAATCCCTACACGCGCCACCCGGGCGCGGCTGCGCGCGCGGCGGCCACGGTGGACGAAGCCTCGGGCGGGCGCTTTGCCTTTGGGATCGGCGCGGGCAACCAGAAAGAACTGATTGAGCCGCTGGGGCTGACGGCCGAGGCCCCCGCCCGCGCGTGCCGCGAGACGATCAAATTGCTGCGAGCGTTTTGGTCGGGCGAGCGGGTTGACCTGGCCGGCACGGATTTCGAAGTTCATGGGGCGCAGCTTGAGTTTCCGGCCCGTCCCAACATCCCCATCTATATCGGTGGCCGCGGTCCTCAAATTCTGCATCTTGGCGGCCAGGAAGCCGACGGCATCATCCTGTCATTGTCGGGTATGCAACACGCGCTGGCGCTGGTGCAAGCCGGCGCGCAGAGCGCCGGCCGCACGCTGGCCGACCTGCACAAGATTGCTTGGGGCGAGTGCGCCGTTCTAGAGGCTGGCGCCAATATTGAGGACTATCGCCTTCGGGTGGCGCACGTGCTGGGCCGCGCCCCCGAGAAAGGACTCAAGGTTATGGGCCTCACCGACGAGGAAATTGCGGCGATCAAACAGGGGTTCGCGCAGGGCGGTCCCGCCGGCGCGGCGCCGCACGTCACGGACCAAATGGTCCAGCGGCATCTGGTGGTCGGCACGGCCGAAGAATGCGCCGCCCGCCTGACCGGTTTCCAGGCGCAGGGTGTGCACGTGTTTGCCTACCTTATCAAAGAGAATACTTTTGCGGACAAGCTGCGCGCCCTGGAGGGCTTCGCCCGCCGGGTTATGCCGCGTGTGGCGGCCTGAGGCGTGCGCCTCGTCTACGTCCTCAACTTCCTCTTTCGCCTTGGCTTTCAGGCCAGCCAGCCCCTGCTCGGCCTTTACCTGATCGACCTGGGTCTGGCGCCGAGCACCGCCGGCCTGGTGATGGGCGTGGCCGGCATCGTCCCGGTGAGCCTGGCGCCATTCCTGGGCCAGCTCGCTGACCGGGTCGGACCGTTCCGGCAGGTCGCGGTCGGCGGCGTGGTCAGCGGCGTGGGCTACATTGGCCTGGCGCTTGCCCGAACTCCTGGCCAGGCGGCAGTTTACCTGGCCTTGGGCTGGCTGGGCAGCTTTGCCGCCACCATGGCCTATCAGGCCTATATTGCCGAACAAGCCTACCGCGGCCTGGGCGTCGAGCCCTTTGCATGGCTGGGCGTCGCCATATCGCTCGCGAACTCGCTGGCCCCGGCGGCCGCCGGCCTGATCGCGGCCTGGGGCGGGTTGCGGGCGGTCTTCATCGCCTCGGCAGTGCTCTCGGCCACGGTGTTTGTGGGGCTGCCCCTGTTGGGCAAGCCTCTCCCCAAACCCCCACCGGAGACTGAGGTCCATCTGCCGCTCAGCCGGTGGATACGCGACAACACCTTCATGTTCAGCGTCGCCACCGCGCTGTTTACAGGCCTGCTGGTTGGGCACCGCAACTCTTACCTGCCCATCCACTTAGATAGTCTGGGGTTGAGCGTCAGCACCATTGGCGTGTTGCTCTCGCTCCAGGCGGTTGTCGGCGTGTTGATCCAGACTCAACTGCCTCGGCTGGCACGGCGCTTTGGCAGCCCACCCCTGGTAGTCACGGCCTTCCTCATTGCCGTACCGGTGTTGGTGGTCGTGCCCTGGCTGCAATCCTGGAGTCTCCTGGCCAGCTGCATGGCCCTGCTGGGACTGTCCACCGGGATGCTGCACCCGCTGACCATGGCCCTGACCGCCCGCGCCGTGCCGGGCAAGCAGCAGGGTCTGGCTCTGGGCCTGCGTTACACGGCCTTGCGGCTGGGCAACATGGTAGGCCCACCGTTCTTCGGCCTGGTTGCGGCGCTGGCCTCTGTGCCGGCAACCTTCGCGGCGGCGGCGGGCTTGGCCGCCCTGGGCGCGGCCGGCGGCTGGGCACTCCTGAGGCGCGGTCAAGCAGGCGGCTTTGAGCGACACACACCCTTACAGGCAACCGAGCCTGCTGCCGGAGCGCCGGCGCCAGGCGCCAAACCGGAGTAAACAATAATGAAGGAACCTATTCAGCGCGTTGCCGTCCTGGATGCCGCCTCGCGCAGCCTGGGCGTGGCCGCCAGCCTGGCCGTGCGGGGTTGTGAAGTGCGGTTGTTTGACCGGCAGGCCGACAACCTGGCGGCCATCGCTCATGCGGGCGGCGTGCATGTCGAAGGATCGCTGGCTAATGGATTCGTGCAGTTCGCCGCCGTCACACAGGATGTCGCCACGGCCCTGGACGGATGCCAGCTCGTTGTTTGCACTGCCACCGCCGACGAACAGGTGCCGCTGGCGCGCCTTATCGCCCCCCACCTGCGGCCCGGAATGATCCTGCTGCTGACCACGGGCTCCGCCGGCACGCTGGAGGTGGCGCCCATCCTGCAAGCCGCCGGGTTGGACATCGAGCACGACCTGCTCCTGGGCGAGACGTCCAACCACCCGCAATCGGCGCGCCTCACCGGTCCGGCCGCCATCCGCACCCGCCCGCCCCACCATTCCCGGCTGGCGGCCTTCCCCGGCAAGAACACGGCCAGGCTCGCCGCGGCGCTAGAAGGCCTGATGAGCTGCCGGCTGGCCCCCAATGTGCTGGACACCGGGCTCAACAATGTGAACTTCATCATCCACCCGGGACCGATGCTGCTGAACTACGCTGCCGTCGAGCGCGCGAACGGCCAACTCTCTCTGATGAACGAAGGCATGACACCCGGCGTGCTCCGTCTAATGGATACGCTGGACCAGGAGAAGATGACCATTGTCGTGGCGCTCGGCCTGCAGCCCGCCAGCGTGGACGAGCTCTACATAGAATTTGGCTCGAGCCCGGCGGTATATCGCGAAAAGGGTGAGCCGTTCGGAATCAAAGACCGGATCCACCGGCGCTACCTCACCGAGGACACACCCTATGGGACGGTCATGTTCTCGTCGTTTGGACGGCTTCTTGGGGTATCCACGCCGATCGCCGATGCCATCAATCGATTGCTGTCCGTCATCGAAGGTGTCGATTTTTGCACTCGTGGACGAACGGTCGAGCGGCTCGGCCTCGCCGGGATGACGCCAAAGGCAATTGAGCAATTTTTGTATGCAGGCTAGCGTCATACGCTTACCGCACAGCCGCCGCGTCGAGACTGCGGCTAATTCTGGGACCGCACGGCCACCGGCACGCCTGCACCGAAGAGAGCGGCCAAATGGATAGCCTGCTCTTGTTTGAATGGCATTTGCTGACGACACTGCTCGTTGCGCTATTGGAGCACCACCTCCAGCCGAACGCGCGGCCTCAGCAAAGCAACCCACAACAGCAGCTGGCCGAAATGACGGGCACAGAAGCTTTTTCGCGACCGCCGGACCCCGACGCGTGGATGGACGGCGCCGCCGACGGTCGCGCTGTTGGCCCAGCAGCTTGAGCAGGCGC
>CAYUYN010000033.1:18283-19850 GCA_964449185.1 uncultured Anaerolineales bacterium
GCGCGGCCTCGTACTTGGTCCACATGGATTTCCCAAGGCGGGTCGTTCAACCGGCCGAGCTGCGCGACCTGCTGCGGCAGATGGCGGCCAAAGCCCTGTAATGCTCGCGGAGGGTGCCCCGCCCCTGCCCGCGTCACTCAATACTCCGCCACCACCCGCGCGCGGAACCGCGCCTCGTCCCACTCCGCGCCCCAGCCGGGCCGGTCGGGCGGCGCAATGTGGCCGTCGACAATCAGCGGCCCATTGAGCAGCCCCCACAGCTCGCCTTCAGTGCGGTTGCCGTCGGCCGTCATGGAAAAGTATTCGTAGTAATCGGTGTTGTCGATGCAGCCGCCCAGGTGGGCATGCACCAGGCCCGCCAGGCCGCCCTGCGCATTCATCTCGATGTTCGCCCCATACAGCTCGGCAAAGTGCGCCAGCTTCAGCACCTGGGTCGTGCCATGGCGGGCATTGGCGCGTAAGCGGTCGGTGCCGCCCTGGATCAGCCATTGGGCCGCCAGGCCGCTGTCGTGCATCAGCATCTCGGTGCCCATCACCGGCAGGGTGAGCTCCCGGCACAGCGTCTGGTAGTCGTTGAGCTTCTGCTCGTGGAATGGCTCCTCCAGCCAGATAAAGCCCAGCTCTTCCATCAGATGCCCCACCTCAATCGCTTCGCGCAGGTCATACGAGCAGACCGGGTCGTTGATTAGCCCATAGTCCGGCCCCACCTCCCGGCGCACCGCCCTGAAGATCGGCATATCCGCCTGGCCGCCCTTGAAGGTGTGAAACTTATAGGCGTTGATGCCCATGGCGCGCCCCAGCTCGATGTGGCGCAGGTATTCCACCAGGGTTGCGTCGAGGCTGGTCAGGTAGGCCGGGAAACGGTCGCGCACCTTGCCGATCAGGGCGTACACGGGCAGCCCGGCGGCTTGGCCCAGGATGTCCCACAGGCAATTGTCAAAGTCGCCAAACCAGCCCGGCGGCTGATATAGCCAGCGCGTCCCCTTGTGCAAGAGCTGGTACAGGCGCTCGCGGTCGCGCACATCCTCGCCCAGCACCTGGCGGCGCAGCATTTCCACCTGCTGCGGCAGCATAAAGGTGGTGCAGCGCCCGGTGAGCCCGTCATCGGTGGCCACCTCGATAAAGTTCTGGCGCAGGGGCTGGCCGTTCGGCACCCGGGTGTGGGTGTACTGGATGCGGCGCAAGTTTGGGACCTGCGTGAGCTTCAAGTCAATGCCCGTGCGTACTTCGGGCGCTTCCAATACATACAGGCGAACGGCAGCGATTTTCATGCCAGGCTCCCGGGTGTGGGGGACACGCCTCCATGAGGCGCGCAAAAGGCGGTCGACTTAGTCAGATGTGACAGCGCTGAATGCTCGCCAGCGTACACCCGATTCGGCCGGTGCCATCAGCGGCCGGGCGAGCCTGGTACGTTTGCTGTCAGTCCAGACGCATCCAATCAGTGTATTGTATTTCAGTCCTGGCCCTTGAATAAGCCCCTTCGACCATGGCGCCAGGGCCTTCTCAGTCTGGGCTCTCGCCTGCCGGCGGCGTGCACCCTCCGCTAACGCCTCTCCTGGCCCGCGCC
>CAYUYN010000034.1:0-10398 GCA_964449185.1 uncultured Anaerolineales bacterium
TGGCAGCGCCGGCGGCGCCGCTGAGCGCGCAGGCCGCCAGCGCGTTGAGCACGTTGTGGCGCCCGCGCAAATGAATGTCGGCCAGCGTCGCGATGGGTGTCGTCTGCCCCTCCCAGCGGAAAAACAGAGTATCGCCGTCCAAGAAAGCCCCGCTCTCCACGGTCTGCTCGGCGCTGAAATAAGCCACCCGCCCCGGCGCCAGCGGCGTGAACGCCCTTGCGCCCGGATCGTCCAGCCCTAACACCGCCACGTCTTCAGGACCCTGAAAGCGCAGGATGTGACTCTTGGCTTCGGCGTAGGCCGCCATGGTCCCGTGCCGGTCCAGGTGGTTGGGGGTCAGGTTGAGCACCCCGGCCACCTGCGGGCTGCGGGTCATCAGCTCCAGTTGGAAGCTCGACAGCTCCATCACCACCGTGTCCCCCGGCCGCAGCGCGTCCAAATCCGCAATCAGGGGGTGGCCGATGTTGCCGCCCACCCACACACGCCCCGGCTGCGCAGCGTGCGCCTCCAGCATCCGCCCCACCAGCGTGGTGGTGGTGGTCTTGCCGGCGCTGCCGGTGAGCCCCACCACTGTGACGCCGGGCGGGCAGGCCTCCAGGAAAATCTGCGAGTCGTTGCTCAGGCGCACGCCGCGCTGCCGGGCCGCGTGCACAATGGGCAGGTCGGGCGGCACCCCGCCCGAGAGGCACAGCAGGTCGGCGCCATCCAACAGGCTCTCCGGGTGGCCCCCCAGCACAAACTCAATTGGTAAGGTACTCAGTGCGGCGACGGGGGCCGCGAGCCTGGCAGCTGTCTGACTGTCGCTGACCACCACCCGCGCGCCGGCCTGCGCCAGGCGCCGGGCCAGGGCCACGCCCTGGCGGGCCAGCCCGAGGATGACGACGCGCTGCTCTCGAAATTGCTCCAGCACGTCCCTAGCGTGCCAGTTGGCGCTGGGCGGGCTGCCCATTGCCCCGGCCGTTGCCGTTGCCGTTCTTGGCGGCGTGCTTGCCGTTCCCGTGGCTTTGGCCCCTCACCACATCGCCCATGCCGATCCAGAAGTGATCGACTAGCACGTTGCGGGCCGTGCGGATCTGCACGCCGGCCGACGTCTCGGGGCCCTCCTTGAGCGTGGACGGATTGACGTAGCAGACCGTCGGCACCGCGCCGTACTTGGCCTTGTAGTGCTCCACCGCGCGGGCCACCTTCTCGCCCAGGGGTCGCTTGTTGTCGTCATCGTACCAGAGCATGCCGATGTCCATTAGGTAGTACTCCTCAGAACCTGTGCTTTCAATCATCCCAGTCCCCGTGTCGGGAAATAAGGGAAATGAAGGAAATAAGGGAAATAACAGCCGTCGTTGTTAGAGCAATGACAAACCTACACCGACCATGGCCGCCAGCAGGCCGACCAGCCAGAAGCGCTGGACCACCTGGGTTTCGCTCCAGCCCAGCAGCTCAAAGTGCAGATGCAGCGGCGCCATCTTGAACACGCGTTTGCCCGTGCCGGTCAGGCGGCGGGTGAGCTTGAAGTAGGCCACCTGGATAATGACGCTCAGGGCCACGCTCACCGGCATGATGAGGATCAGCGGCAGCAAAATCCACTGGCCGGTCATCAGTGCCACCACGCCCAACGTCGCCCCCAGCGAGTACGAGCCCGAGCCGCCCATAAACAGCTCGGCGGGGTGGGCGTTGAACCACAGAAAGGCAAACACCGCGCCCACCAGGGTGAAGCAGAAGCGCACCAGGAAGACCTGCCCCTGGAGCAGCGCGATGATGCCGTAGGCGGCAAAGGCCGTGGCCGCCAGCAGGCCGGCCAGGCCGTCCAGGCCGTCCGTCAGGTTCACCGCGTTGGACGCGCCCACGATCACAAACGTCGCAATCGGGATGAAGAGCAGGCCCAGGTCGTAAGTGAAGGGCACCGCCGGCAGCACCACGATGTGAATGTCGAGCACGAAGTACAGGCCCAGCGCCGCGCCGAGGGCCAGCACGTTCTGCCAGGCAAAGAGCCAGCGCCCGCGCATGCCCTCGCCGCGCGAGACCCCGCTCAGGCCCAGCCAGTCGTCCCAGGCGCCCAGCAGGGTGTAGACCGTCAGCACCGCCAGCGGCAGCAGGATGGAGCGGCCGTTGGTGTTGCCGCGCACCAGGTTGACCGCGTTCAGCAGCAGGGTGATCAGCAGCACCGGCACCACCACCAGCAGCCCGCCCATGGTGGGCGTGCCCATCTTGGTTTGGTGGCGCTGCGGCTCGTCGATGCGGATCTGCTTGCCGATCTTGAAGCGCCGCAGGATGGTGATGAGCGGCCCGCCCCAAATGACGGTCAGCAGAAAGGTCAGGCCGGCCAGCGCCAGACCGACGGTCGCGTCTCTCAAGGCCGTACCTCCAGCGCGGGCACGATCACATCCAGCCGCACACCGCGTGACCCCTTTAGCAAGATGACATCGCCGCGCCGGATCACCCGCCGCAGCAAGTCGAGCGCCTGGCTGCTGTTCTCCAGCTCCACCACCGCCGCGGGCGCCAGGCCCACACCGCGCGCCTCCTCGGCGATCAGCCGGGCGCGCGGGCCCACCGTCACCAGCAGGTCGGCCACATCCCCCGCCCGCCGCCCCACCAGCCGGTGGCCCATCTCTTCGTAGCTGCCCAGCTCGAGCATGTCGCCCAACACCGCCACGCGCCGGCCTTCCAGGTCGTTCAGCAGGTTCAGCGCCGCGATGACCGACTCGGGCGAGGCGTTGTAAGTATCGTCCAGGATCAGGCTGCCGTGCGGGCCGGTGACGGCCACCAGCCGGAGCTGGGTGGCGCCGATGGCCTGCAACCCTTCCACGATCTCCTGCCAGGTCAGGCCTTCGCTCAGCCCCACCGCCACCGCCCGCAGGGCCGTGTGCACCGAGTGCCGGCCCAGCAAGGGCACGCGCACGTGCAAGGTCTCGCGCCGGTAGTGCAGGTGGAAGTGGATGCCGGCCAGCCCGAGCGACTCGATGCTGTCGGCCCACACGTCGGCGGCCGGGTCGAGCCCGTAGGTGATGACCCGGGCGCGGGTGCGGCTGTGCATGGCCAGCACCAGGGGGTCGTCGTAGTTGAGCACGGCCACACCCTCGGGAGCGGGCGGCAGGGCTTCCACCAGCTCGGCTTTGCCGCGCGCGATGTTCTCGATGCTGCCGGCGCGCTCCAGGTGAACGGCGTAGACGTTGTTCACCACGCCCACCTGGGGTCGCGCCAGGCCGCACAAGAAGCGGATCTCGCCCGGCTGGTAGAAGCCCATCTCCAGCACCGCCCGCTCATGCGCCTCGGTCAGCTTGAGGAGCATCAGCGGCAGGCCGATCTCATTGTTGTAATTGCCTTCAGATTTAAAGGTGCGATAGCGCGTGCCGAGCACGGCGGCGATGAGTTCCTTGGTCGTCGTCTTGCCGACGCTGCCGGTCACCCCGATGATCCGGAGGTTGAGGCGGCTGCGCCACCAGGCGGCGAGAGTCTGCATCGCCTGCAGACTGTCTTCCACGCGCAGGCAGACCGGCAGTTCCAGGTCGGTCAACTGCGCGTACGTCACGGGCTCCCGCAGGTCCAACATGCGCCACTGGGGAGCGGCGGCGGGTTCGGCGGCAGCGGGCTCGCGCTGCACGATGGCGGCGCTGGCCCCCTTGGCAAAGGCCGCCGCCACGAAGCGGTGGCCATCGGTGCGCTCGCCCGGCAGCGCCACAAACAGCGCCCCCGGGATGGTCAAGCGCGAGTCAATCACAACATCGGTGATGACCTGCGACCCGCCCGCCGACTGGTAGCCGGTGAGGGCCTCAATCACATGCGCGAGCGTTAGCATGCAAGGGCATTTAGTTGCTCGCCGCCAGCGCCTGCCGGATATTGTCCGGCGGGATCTCCATGAGCACCACCAGCCGCTGTACCAACTGCGCGAAGACCGGGGCGGCCGTCTCGGAGCCCCAGATGCTGCTGCTGGGCTTGTCCAGCTTGATCAGCACGATGAATTGCGGGTCATCCACCGGGCCCCAGCCGATGAACGAGCCGATGGTGGTGGTCGGGTCGTAGCCGCCGGGCGTCGGGATCTGCGCGGTGCCTGTCTTGCCGGCCACGCGGTAGCCCTCCACCATGGCCTGGGAGCCTTCACCGGCCTCCAGCGAGGTGGCCAACATCTGCGACAGGGTCGCGGCCGTCTCGGGGCGGATGGGCCGGCCGAGCACCTGTGACTGGGTGGCGTGGACGGTCTCGCCGTTTTGCACCGCGCCCAGGATGTGCGGCTGCATCATCGTGCCGCCGTTGGCCACGGCCGACACGGCCGTGATGAGCTGCAGCGGGCTGACCGCCACGCCCTGGCCAAACGAGTTGGTGGCCAGGTCGGAGTCGAACCAGTCGGGGTCGCCGGGCAGCTTCAGGCGGCCGCCGCTCTCGGCGGCCAAGTCCACGCTGGTCAGGTGGCCCAGGCCGAAGGCGGCCATGTAGTTGTAAAAGTTCGTCGGCCCCATCCAGGTGGCGATAGAGGCCAGGCAGACGTTGAGCGAATACTGCAGGCAGCGCTGCATGTCGACGGGGCCCCAGCCGCCGCCGTTCCAGTTGCGGATGATGGCGCCGCCGACTTCCACCACGCCGGTGTCCATAAAGGGCGTCTGCGGGGTGACGGTGCCGGCGTCGAGCGCCGCGGCCATGGTCAGGACCTTGAAGGTCGAGCCCGGCTCGTACTGCCCGCTCACGGCCGGGTTGGCCGGGTTGGTGGGCGGGAACTCCACGTAGTTGTTCGGGTCGAAGGTCGGCCAGGACGACATGCCCAGGATCTCGCCGGTGCGCGGCTGCATGACGATGATGCTGCCGCTCTCGGCGCCGTAGCGGGTGATGGCATCGGCCATGGTCACTTCGACCAGGAACTGGATGTCGCGGTCGATGGTCAGGTACAGGTCGGTGCCCTGGTCGGGCGTCGGGTCGGGCTGCACGTCGAAGGGCACCACGCGCTCGATGCCGCGCACGGCGCGCCCGGCCAGCAGGTCGTTGTAGAAGCCTTCCACGCCAAAGTAGCCCACCTGCTGCCCGGTGTTGTTGTAGGCCACAAAGCCCAACACCTGGGCGGCCAGCGGGCCGCCAGGGTAAGTGCGGTGGGCAATGGGCGTTACGTCCACGCCGCCCAGGTTGAACTCACCGGCGGCGCGGAGGCGCTTGAGCTCAGCGCCGATCTCGGCGCTGACCGGCCGTTCGATGAGCACGTAGCGCTCATCGCTGTCGATGGCGTTCTGGATGTCGGTCGAGGACATGTCCAGCAGGTCCGACAGCACGGTGACCACATCGTCGGGCTGGACGACGTAGGGCGGGTTGAGGCCGATTTCGTACTGCACGTCGTTGGTGGCCATCAGGTCACCCGCGCGGTCGTAGATGTGCCCGCGCGCCGGCGCAAAGTCGCGCGGGTAAGTGGAGATTTGGTCCGAGAGGGCGCGAAAGTAGACCACGTTGGCGCTGCCGAAGTCCACGCGCAGCATCTGGACCACCACCAGCCCGCCGAGAACACCGAAGCAGAGCAGGATAAAGCGCAGGCGGATGTAGACGGTTTCGAGCATGCGGCTACCCTCCCCCGACCTTGGCCGCCATCAGGCCCTGGAGGATGTGGGCAAACCAGTCTCCCAACTGTGCCAGGGTGTTCTCGGGCATCTGGGGCACTGCGGCGGCGCGCGGCGGCGGGGCCGTCTGCGCGGCCACGGGATAGTTGGCGATGCTCAGGTACTCGATCTGGCCAGCTTGGGCCGGCTGAAAGCCGAGGGCCAGGGCGCGCTGCACCAGCCGCGTCACCGAGCGCAGCTCGGCCAGCTCGGCGCGCAGCTCGTCGTTTTCGAGGGTCAGCGCGGCCTTGCGCGCTTCAAAGCCCTGCAGGTCGCGGCCGGCCGCGGCCGCGCGCGAGGCCACCGCCAGGTACAAGCCGCCCAACACCAATACGACGAGGAGCGTCACCGACCAGGCCGCCACAGCCTGTGTCTGGGTGCGCCAGGGCGCCTGTTTGAAGGCTCGCAAGACCGGGTTCGTGTAGTTGGTGCGCATACTGGTAATCATCTTGTCCGTCTCCGCCAGGGGCCTGGCACACTGGGATACCGATACGAGGCCCTGAAATGCAAGGTCTGTACCAGCCCTTGTGGCGGGTCTGAGGGGCGTTCAGTTGAACGCCCCTACTCCCCCTCATCCCCGGCCCCGCTGCGCGTCCCGCTAGGAGAAGGGTGCCTTTCGCCCTACAACTTCTCGGCGATCCGCAGCTTTGCGCTGCGCGCCCGCGGGTTGCGGGCTACCTCGTCCTCCGAGGCCGTCAGCGGTTTGCGGGTGACTGCCTCCACCACCGGCTCAAAAGGCGCCGGGAAGGGCACGGTCACATCATCTTCCCCGCGCGCCTGGCGCCGCATGAAGTTTTTGACGAGCCGGTCTTCCAACGAATGAAAGCTGATCACGGCCAGCCGCCCACCCGGCTTCAGTAGGCTCAGGGCCATGGGGAGCACTGTTTCCACCGCGTCCAGCTCGCCGTTGACGGCGATGCGCAGGGCCTGGAAGGTGCGCGTGGCCGGGTGCAGCCGTTCGCCGCGCCTTCCGCCCACCGCCTGCTCCACCACCCGGGCCAGCGCCTGCGTCGTGCTCAAGGGCCGGGCCGCCGCAATGGCGCGGGCGATCTTGCGGCTGTGCTGGTCCTCACCGTACCGGTATATAATGTCCGCCAGCTCGTCCACCGGCCAAGCATTCACGATTTCGGACGCGCTCAGCTCGGCGGCGGGATCAAACCGCATGTCCAGGGGACCCTCACTGGCAAAGGCGAACCCCCGAGCCGGATCGTCGAGCTGCAGGGACGACAGCCCCAGGTCGAGCAGGATACCATCCACCGGCAGAAAGCCGGGTCCCACTCCGGCGGCGACCTGGGCCATGTCGGTGTAGGAAGCCTGCACCAGCACCGCCCGGTCACCAAAGGGCGCCAGGTGGGCGCTCGCCTGAGCGAGCGCGGCCGGGTCCCGGTCCAACCCCAGCAGCCTGCCGTTGGGGCCGGTGGCCTCCAGCAGCCCGGCGGCATGGCCACCCAGGCCGACCGTTCCGTCGATAAAGGCGCCGCCGGGGCCGGGCCGGAGGCCGGCGAGCACTGCCTGGTAAAGAACGGGTACGTGCCGGGGCCCCAGGGGGCGGGCGGCCATGCCGCTAGCCGGGGGCCAGGTTTAGCGCCGAGAACCGCGCGGCATTGGCATTGGAATCGTTCAAAGATTGGAGCTGCAGGGCCCAGCCATCCTTGCTCCAAACTTCGATGGAATTGCCAATGCCGACGATAACGCACTCGTCGGTGAGGCCGGCGTAATCGCGCAGATAGGGCGGCACCAGGATGCGGCCTTGCCGGTCGGGCACGGCCTCGCCGGCGCCGGAAAAGGTCAGGCGCAGCAGCGCGCGGTGGTCGGGGTCGGTGGGGGACAGCGCCTCGGCGCGGGCAGTGATGCGCTTGAAGGCTTCGGCGGTGTACAGCAGGAGGTACTTGTCATAGCCGCGTGTGATGACGGCCCCATACGCCAGCTCCTCACGGAACTTGGCCGGGATGGTCAGCCGCCCCTTATCATCGATCGCGTGGGTGAACTCACCCATGAACATGCGTTCTATCTCGTCCTTAAGTCAGGAACGCCGAGCCAAATTGGCCCGGCGCTCCAATGTTCCCCACTTTCCCCCACTGCAGCCCACAGTATATACTTGTTTCCCCACTATGCGCAATAGGTAACGCAGAATTTTAAGGTCCTAACCCACTTGAAACCTTCTCTCAGCCCTGAAGTTGCCCCACTTCCTCCTACCGGCGGTTTCCAACCGTCCCTGCGCGACCTTTTTTCGGTCGAGCAGCCCGTCCCCCGCCTGGATGGCAGCCTGGGGCCCTACATTAACTTCGACAATGCCGCCTCCACCCCGCCCTTGCGGGCGGTGGAGGCCGCCGTCCGCGACTTTATGCAGTGGTACTCGTCGGTCCACCGCGGCGCGGGCTTCAAGAGCCAGCTCGCCACCTACGCCTACGAGCAGGCGCGCGAGATCGCGCTACGCTTTGTGGGCGGCGACCCGGCCACGCACGTGTGCATCTTTGGGAAAAATGCTACCGAAGGGCTTAACAAGGTGGCGCGGCGCATGCCGTTTGGCGCGGGCCGCGAGGTGGTGATCGTGACGGCCATGGAGCATCACTCCAACGACCTGCCCTACCGCGCCGTGGCCCACGTGGTACACGCCGGGGTGAAGCCGACTGGCGAATTAGATGAAGATGACTTCGACCGGCTGCTGGCGGCGCACGCGGGCCGGGTGGCGCTGGTGGCCGTCTCGGGGGCCAGCAACGTCACCGGCCTGCTCAACCCCGCGCGGCGGCTGGCCGAGAAGGCCCACGCCGCTGGCGCGCAGATCTTGGTGGATTGCGCCCAACTGGCGCCGCACCGGCCGGTGGCGGTGGGCGCGCTGGACGACCCGGCCCACTTTGACTACATCGTCTTCTCGGCGCACAAGCTGTACGCGCCCTATGGCACCGGCGCCTTGGTCGCCCGGCGCGACACGTTCGAACAGGGCGAGCCCGACCTGCGCGGCGGCGGCACGGTGAAGTTTGTCACCGAAGACAGCCAGGATTGGGGCAGCACGCCCGACCGGGACGAGGCCGGCAGCCCGAATGTGGTTGGCGCCATTGCGCTGGCCGCCGCGATACGGCAGCTTGAACGCGTGGGGATGGACGCCGTGGCCGAGCACGAGGCCGAGCTAACGGCCTATGCCCTGGAGCGTTTGGCGCGGCTGGAGGGGGTGGACGTCATTGGCGACCGCGACCCGGCCCGCGCGCGGGAGCGCCTGGGGGTGATCCCGTTCAACCTGCGCGGCTTGCCGCACGTGCTGGTGGCGGCGGTGCTGGGGCACGAGTTTGGCATCGCGGTGCGCAACGGCACGCTGTGCGCCCGCAACTACACGCACCGCCTGCTGGGGCTGAGCGCGGCCGAGGTCGAGCAGGTACACGCCGCCATGCTGGCCAACGACTACCGCAACATGCCAGGCCTGGTGCGCGCCAGCTTTGGCCTGTACAACACCACCGAGGAAGTGGACGTGTTTGTCGACGCCCTGGAGAAGATCATGCGCGGCGACTACGCGGGCCGCTACAGGCAGGACCCGGCCAGCGGGGATTACGTGCCGGAGGGATGGCGGCCGGAGTTTGAGAAATACTTTAGTTTGTAGCTACAGGCACTCCACCTGCCCCCACCCCTGCACCTCCTGCCGCTGCCAATCCCTCCACAGCGTGGCGCGCATGGCGGTGTAGCCGGTGTCGTCGGCGCGGGCGCTGATATAAAACAGGCCCACGCCGCGGCTGCCCCAGGCCGGCGCAAACAATTCCATCGACAGCCCCCACGAACCGTCCAGGTCAAAGCCCTGGTTATAGCTGGGTGACAGCACCAGGTAGCCGGCGTTGGAGGGCACCACGCGCACCACGGTGTGGCAGTGCGCGCAGATGACGTTGAGGCGGCCGGTGGGGTCGGGCAGCGGGGCGCCGCAGTTGGGACAGTTGAGGCTTTCAGCGGGCAGAGGAAGACGGTGTCCAAGCGGGCCCGTAAGCCGCGTTCTGTTTTAGGCGATCATCTCTCTCGCCCGGGCATTGCTGCCAGGGTCTAGCGGCCTACCCGAGACTCGGACGGCACGAGCAGTGCCTCGTCTCTGCTTGGCCTTGCTCCCGGTGGGGGATACCTGGCCGCCCGCCTTGCAGCGGACGCCGGTGCGCTCTTACCGCACCGTTTCACCCTCGCGTGCGCCGGCGGCTTGCGCCGCCGGGCCCGCAATACGCTTCTCTGTGGCCCTATTCCGACGGGTCACCCCGCCCCGGGCGTTACCCGGCACCGTGCTCTGTGGAGCGCGGACTTTCCTCGGCCAGGGGCCGAAACCCCTGGACGCGATCACCCGGCCCACTTGGACACCATCTCAACTATAACATACCGGCGTGGTATACTCACCGCGAATTCAGGTTTTCAATGCCCCGATTTCTCCGCAAATTTTGGCCTTATCTGGCGCTGTCCTGCCTGGCCGTCCTGACAGCCGAGCCCCTCACCCGCGCGCAGATGATGTGCTCGGACGATGGTCCCTTCCACCTGTTCCGGGCGGTGGAGCTGGGCAGCCTGCTGGAGCTGGGCCACTGGTTCCCGCGCTGGGCGCCGCACATGGCCCAGGGCTACGGCTACCCCTTCTTCAACTTCTACGCCCCATTGTCGTCGTATAGCGTGGTGGGTCTGCATTGGGCCGGCCTGGCCTACCCCGCCGCGCTGCGCCTGGCCTTTATCCTCGCGCTGTGGCTGGCCGGGGTCAGCGCCTTCCTCTTTGTGCGCGATCTGTTTGGCGAACGCGCCGGCCTCGCTGCGGGCGCGGCCTACCTGTTCGCGCCCTACCTGGCCTACGACGTCCTTTACCGCGGCAACCTGGCCGAGTCCTTTG